>JANQQH010000342.1 GCA_028285025.1 Hyphomicrobiaceae bacterium
GGTTCATTCATGCTGATCACACTTTCCCACTGCGCTCCCCCATCCAAAATTCTCACCCGGGATTGATAGCTCTTGGCCAGGCTTGTGCCAGGATGCATATCACGTTTAAATTCAATCAATTCAACCGTAAAAGGCAAATCACGGCGTTGCCGCCTCAGAACAAATTGATAACTTTGATCGTCACTTGTGATGCGCGGTATCTGCAAAACATTTTCCAAAACAAGGTACACGCCATCCTGGTCACCCCCCTCCACGGCAAATGTCACACCCGCCATGTTTTCTTCATCTTCTTTTTGTAACGGTGCGTTGCTCAGCATCATGTGCTGCGCCATGCCGTGATGGGTTTTTGAAGTGGAATCCCGCTTGCTAATCTCACAATGCTGACATGTCTCAAGAATTGTTAAGGTCAGCGGTAAACCAGGGATTGACAGTTGATCCCCTTCTGCCAATGACAAATGATCAAAGACTTGAACCGCTTTGCCTTGCTCATCCAACAAAACCAGTTCACGAATGTGGTAATCACTCACAAATGATTTTTGTTCTCCAGGGGCAAAATCAATATACCCTTCATGGCTCAAAAGAGCTGTAAAAAGCCCCCCCAGTAAAAGCAGCATCACACCAATATGGATGACGGTTGTGCCCGCATTGTGCAATGTCCACGCGCCCTTAAACAATTTAAAAGCCAGGTTTATAAAAATCAGAAACAATAAAATCGGCAACCCTGGCAAAGGAATAGATCCCAACCATAAAATAGGCGATGAAAAAAAGAGCCGGGTTGCTTCATACAGACCGATATATTTTTGTGCAACCGTGCCAACAATCAGATAAACCATGAGAATCGGCATCACATAGTTTAACAAGATCGGCTGGGATAAAACGGCTGATATTCGTCTCCAAAAAAGCATGGCTATACCTTATAGGCTAAACACCAAAACAGCCAGAGAGGAAATCAAATCAAACTGTTTTTTTCACCACACAACGCAGATAAAAAACGACAAATGATGTCACAGTGATGGCTGTTAAAATCGCTTGCTTCATCATAGCCATTTGACTATAACCGTAACTCTACTTGTCATTAGGCATGCGGCCGTGGCGGAACTGGTAGACGCGCAGCGTTGAGGTCGCTGTGGACTTTTTTGTCCGTGGAGGTTCAAATCCTCTCGGCCGCACCATCAATTTCATCTTGAGAGAGCACTCAAAAGCATTTGACAGCTAACAAAATACATATTACTTTTTCATTTTACACAATAATGGAGACAATAATGACAAACTCACATCAAAATCAGTCTAATGCGCCTATATATCGCCCCAATGGAAAAAGCGCTTTTTTTGGTTTATTAATTTTATCAGCTATAATAGCAGCAGGTTATGGTCTTTCATCCTCAGATCAAAAAGCAAACTCTGGTTCAAACTCTGAGGTTCCTGATGATTCATTGGAACAACCTCAAGAAAGAAACCCAAGTTTTAACACCAGTCAATTCAAAATAAAATAAGCTTTACCTTAACAACCTGGTTGGATGAACGGATTGATTATAAAGAAGCTTCTCAGTTAAAAATTGATAACAACTTGACAGTTATTCATAATATTTTTACAACTAAAGGGCTTTTCATCTAAAAAACACACACGCCCCATAAGGGGTGAACCAAAAGAATTGGAAAAACAATGACAACCACAACCGCAAAAACTAAACAATCCACCGATTTCTACACCGAGCAGTTATGGATTGCCATACAGGGGGGGCCTCCTATTTATAACGCAATTGAAATATTAAATTCTTATCAAAGATCGAAACAAGACGAACCCTCACTGCTTCCCCCTATCGAAGATTTTCTGACACAAACCTCCCAAACACCCCCTCTGGTTGTCGCAGCATATTGGAAACGATACGATCTTTTCAAACCCCTCATCCAACATGGTGCCAACCCCAATCAAGTCGCTCTGAAAAGCCAGGCTGGATGGTCAGGCATGAGCGCCTTTGACGGCCTGGTCGTGCATGACAATTTTCCACTAGAGGCACTGGATACCTTACTCAAAGCAACCGGTGATCACATTATCGTCTCACCGCAAACCGGAGAAGTGATCGCAAAAACCATCTCAACACAAGGGGATGTTATAACTTCCGTCACAGAAAGCTATAATCGCCGATCTAAAAAGCACGCACCACCCAAACCTGGCGGTTAAACCATCAACCGAAAAGGAACCCGAGCCATGATAACTACCACTACAAAAAACCGAAAATCCGTTGACGCTTACTACGATGAACTGA
Organism: Hyphomicrobiaceae bacterium; assembly: GCA_028285025.1. Taxonomy (GTDB): domain Bacteria; phylum Pseudomonadota; class Alphaproteobacteria; order Rhizobiales; family HXMU1428-3; genus HXMU1428-3. Next base: position 2,268 of record JANQQH010000342.1, read on the forward strand.
TCCAGGCTCTCAAAAACTCCGACTCCTCACCTGAGGATATCAAAAACATCTTATTGGCATATCACCAAGATCATCCCGTGCAAACATCGTCTCGCCTAACCTTAAAAGACTTTCTTAGACAACCATCCCCAACCCCGCCGTTGGTTGTTGCTGCATTTTACGTGCGACCTGATTTATTTCATCCCCTTATTGAAGCCGGTGCTGACCCCAACCAAATCGCTGAAGAAAGTGATGACATCTACCTTTGGTCTGGTGAAACCACTTTTGACCTCCTTATCAAAAATGGGGCGCAAAAATCAAATGCTTTTCATCTTTGTCTTGAAGCTGTCAACCATAACCCTGTGTTTGGCTTCGAACAAAACCGCCTCCGGGCCCTCGCCTCAACCATCCGCTCTTTTGAAATATAAGGAACAAAAACCATGCAACAGCACCTTCGAGCAATCACTCATTTCAATCGCTACTCCCCCGAAGAGTTTATTGCTATGCATCAAGAAGATCTGTTTAAAGCCGTCTCGGAATTCAACAATTCAACCGGATTAAATCCCATCAGAGACGTCTTGGGTGAATATAGTCGCAATACATATGACAACATACTGTCTCTAGCAGAATTTCTCAGGTCGCCATCCCCGACACCGCCCCTGGTTGTCGCCGCATATCATAAACAATATCGCATTTTTGAGACCCTGATTAAAAATGGTGCCAACTCCAACCAGGTCGCTGAAAAAAGTGATCACAACCACCCTTGGTCAGGCATGAGCGCCTTTGACGCGATAGCGCAAGGCGATATCAA
>JANQQH010000362.1 GCA_028285025.1 Hyphomicrobiaceae bacterium
AACGCTGTCATCGCTCACAGACTCAATGCTATCAATCGTGCGTACACCATGGCCATAACGGCGCCACGCCATTTCATGTGAAGAAAAAGTAGGAGACAACACCGCCACTTTTGATCGTGGCCGAAGTTGAGGCAAAGCATTAATTTAAAATTCAGAGCCTGGCGCTGCAATAAGTCCTGTGCCTTTTTTGACACCGTAAGCGTGGCGAGCCACGTCTTCTAACGCAGCCAAATCTTGAGCTTGCGGCAAATGGTGAAAACAAGATTGCGGCAACCCTTTAATTTCATAACCATTCGGGTTAATGCCGGTTGACAAATCAATCCATTTTGAGCGCTCAATCCCATATGTCTTGATCGCACGATCCAAATCACCACCATGCTCAACCATACCAATACTCCTTAACTTAAACTGGTAATTACTATGCCTTAACCTTGGGTTTCAGGCAATATTCTAAATCACTTGACTTACAAGACAAATTCAAGACAAATTGCGCCTTGATTGTATTTAAGCAAGAGACCTCATGACCCATTCACCAGAGCTAGAAATCTACATTTGCGGCGTCTGCCGCCCGAAAAACGCTGACAGTGACGACCCAAGGCGTCCCGGACGCGATTTAATGAAAAAGTTAAAATCCAAGCTGGAAGAACAGGGTCTAGAAGAGCGTTTTGCCTTGAAAATGATGCAATGTATGAGCGTGTGCAAACGCCCCGCCACCATAACGATCGTCAGTCCCGGCAAGTTCACGTTTACTGTGGGTGATTTGGATCCAGAGACCACAGCCAATGATATCATCACCTTTGCCAAACTCTATGCTGCCAGCCAAGACGGCATCCCAGACTGGAGCGACCGACCTGAATGTATCCGCCAAGGCATCATCGCCCGCACCCCACCCTTTAATGCCATCCATCAACGGGTGAAGGATGTCGGATAAAGGAAGTAAAAGGATCGACGCTTGAATAAAATAGCATAAGGCCGGTCAGTCCGGTATCTACGCAATTTTTCTCTGTTCCCATTTTCGATATTGTGAGGGAGACATTCCTGTCCAGCGTCGAAATGCCCGCGAGAAGTGCCCACTATCATTATAGCCCAATTGAAGAGCGATATCGACCAAACGCTGATTGGTCGTCTCAAGCAAAAACAACGCCCGATCCTGTAATATACCCTCAACGATACTAGAAAAGCTGTGCCCTTCTGCCTCCAACGCACGCTGTAAAGAACGACGGCTCGTTTCTAATTTTGACGCAACCCAGTCAATCTTTGGAAACCCTTCAAGCAACGCAATCGCAACAAGGGCAGCAACTTCAGATTGACACCCAGAAGTCGTGGGGATTTCAGGCTCAGAACTAAAATCCGGGTTTATCTGTCGCCGCCCAGTCATAGAAAGCAAAGAAAGATCAAATTCTATTGATGATACTGACATGCCATGCATAACAGGCGCGGCAAATACCTTTTCCAATGCAGCCGCCTGCGCTGGCCCAGTACAGGTCGACCTAATCAATGATGGAGACCACCCAGATCCAACAAATTTCCGCACAAGGTCAACTAAATAACCTAATCCCAATAATTCGTTTTGAAATTTACCGTCTGCCCCAACATCAAGAAACTTGATCGACCAACGTGCCTTTGTGTCAAGAATTTCAAGTTTTAAATCAGTTTCTGTCTGAAGATAACGATTCAACCCGCGAGCAGCTCGTTCAATCGCACTTGCTAAAGTTGGAGCGCTCGTTATCCATTTACCGTACGCCCCCAACGCCCGCACATCTACCAATTGCCCCAAAGTCCCGCCAAAAAATGGGTCGCCAATTTCACGCCCAGCTTGACTAAGTATTTTAAACTGCTCGCGTAACGGCAGCGGTAAATCGGGATTTTTCAGCAAGCTAAGAGGCAGATCCACACAATTAAACACTCTTTCTATCGATCCACCACGGACCTCAACAAAATCCGCAATTGGCCCAAGCGCACTAACACGTGTATATCCTTGCATATAAAACTCCCCACGAGTAAATTCTGGCACCAAATGGCAAGAAAGTAAAGCGTCCACATGTAACACTGAAACGGTGAATCCGTGAGATTAAAAATCTTCTTATTTCATTATCATGGGAGGGTACAATGAAGGAAATGAACATCACACGCCGCGAAGGGATTCTTGCCTTAGGCGCAGCAGCAGCGGCAACAGCATTGGGTTCTGGAACTGCTGTCGCAAAAAAATTTGCCGGAGAATTCGATCAAACCAATATCAAATGGAACACGTTGGAAGGGATTGAAGACGTTTGGTACCACGTTTTAAGGGTCGACTCTGAAGAAGAAATCGTCGACATACTTTTCAAGTTCGCAGCCAACAAGCAAGCTGTTTTACATCGTCATAAAGCAGATTACAGCACATTCATCATCCAGGGTGAGTTACGGCTTTACGACAAAGATGGCGCTCTAACGGAAATCCGCCCGACAGGCAGCTATGTTCAGAAAAAAGCTGACGGCCCGCCACATAATGAAGGCGGAGGTGATGTAGACTGTGTTGCATTGTTTAGCAATTGGGGCACAAAAGGTACAATATATGAAGTGTTAGGGCCAGATCTAGAAGTCGTTGGAACCCTGGGATTTAAAGATTTCCAAGAGCTTCACGAAGCACAGCCAAAGCCAGTACAACCCATGAAACCCTAGCACACCAAATAGAAACAGGCACACCAACCAACAAAATAAACCGGTTGGTGTGCTATCCATAGGCAAATAAACCCGTTATTTTATTCAGGTTTTGAAGCATCAAATACACAAACCAGCCTTAAATCCCATCTTCACCTTTGCCAAATTTTATGCGGCCAGCCAAAATAGCATTCCACAGTGGAGCAACATCCACCAAGATGTTAGCCCACCCCGCCTTTAATACGGTTCATCAGCGAGTGAAAGGTGTCTGTTAAATAGTTCTAGTTAGACAGTTTTCCAAAATGAGCTATTGGTATAAAAGTGCCATCAGCCGTCATATTCACGGGGTATTAATTAGAGTATATTTTGTTCAAATTTATAACATTGGGAGTCAAAAAATTATACTGGGTGAAAACGAAGAATTGCATGTGATTGAAAAAACTATAAAAGCTTTGGAAGTTAAGTTATAAAAAACTATTTAAACATTTTAAAAAAGAAGTTAGCTTAAATGATTGAAGAAAAAATAGCCCCACAAAACACATCTAATTCTAAACCAGTAAAGCATCCCTGGGTTATTTACTTCGTTGCACTTTGGTCATTTTTTGGAATTGCTGGCTTTGTATCTACCTTTATACGAGTTATGACACGAGCAAGCCCAGTGCTAAATCAACTCTTTAATTTAGTTCTTTTTGCACTTATTATTGCAATAATAATATACGTCATGAAAATGAGAAGATCAGCAATTATCTCGTTTGGTATTGCTTGTATTTTATTGGCATTATATAATTTAATCAACATCATATTTCTATTGTTATCTAATGGACTAACAGATGAAGCAATACATTTAGGGATTTTTTATGCCATCCCGTCAGTCATTTTAGCAGCAATTGTATTGAGACCAAGTTTTCTAAAACTTGCTAATCAATATCAAACCTACAAAAAATTTGAATCTGAACAGATTTTAGCACTAAAAAAGTCTTTGCAATAGAAAATATAAACACTCTTAGTGTTGACCTCAGAAGTTCAGCTCAGGATCAAACCCAGCATTCAAGCAATACAATTTTTTATGTCCTCTACTCAAAGAACAACAGAAGTAGACTATCACCCCCCATCAATCAAATGCACAAACGACCCTGAAACCCTGCCCTTAACCAGCCCATAACACCCCTCACCGTCAACATCTTGATAAAGCCCCTCCCCCTCTTGCCTCAAAACACTCGCATAATGAAACTCATGCCCGCGAAACACTTGACCATCGCCACTGCGCACAACATGACGATACCCAAGATGAAGCTTGCGTTTCTCAAAGCTGGTCTCCAAATCCAACAACCCAGCCATCGCATGGCGCTGGCCTTGTTGATCAATCAGCCCTTGGCCCAACACCATATAGCCCCCACACTCTCCATAAACTCTCTTGCCGTGCTTGGCCGCCTCTCTCAGCCCATTCATGAAACGCTGATTGCCCGCAAGCTGCCCACCATAAAGCTCCGGATATCCACCCGGTAAATAAACCGCATCAGCCCTGCTGTCGGGCGCTTCATCTTGAAGGGGAGAAAAGAAACTCAAAGTCGCCCCAGCTTCACGCCAGCCTGTTTGCAAATGCGGATAGAAAAACCCAAACGCCTCATCGCGCGCCACGGCAATATGGTTGCCAAGCGGCACAATACCTTGCCTCACTTCACGTGCACCCAAGCCATCAAACCCAAACAAGCCAGCGACCCTTTGCAGTGCTTCTAAATCCACATGCGCCGCAACATGATCAGCAATTTCATTCAAACGTTCATCAAGCTCTTGCGTCTCACATGCCTGCACCAATCCCAAATGACGTGAAGGCAAAGCCATAGCCTCAAAACGCGGCACCGCCCCCAACACAGGCACACCGATTTGCGCTAACGCATCTTCCATCATCGCCACATGGCGCAAAGACCCAAGCTTGTTCAAAATCACACCAGCCAATGTGAGAGAAGGATCAAACTCTGCAAACCCTTTCACAAGCGCTGCCACTGACTGCCCCATACCCGCACAATCCACCACCAACACCACTGGCAAATCAAACACCCGCGCAATATCAGCCGTGGCCCCATGGCCAAGCACCCCTGGTTTAACCGCCCCATCAAACAACCCCATCACCCCTTCAATTAAGGTCAACTCACTTTGGCTGGCAAGCTGTCGGCCCAAACTGGCAAGCGTCTCCCCTTGCATCGCCCATCCATCCAAATTAACGGAAGGACCGCCAGCCGCCACCTCATGAAATTGCGGATCAATATAATCCGGCCCAATTTTAGCTGGCGATAAAGACACCCCCAGTCGCGCCAAAGCGCGCAACAGGCCAATGGTCAAACAGGTTTTGCCGGATCCACTATGGGGGGCAGCGATCACCAATCCTTTAGGCGAAGTTTCAGTCATAAAATATACAGGTTCCAAAACAGGTCTCAATAAACCGCCATACCTAGCAAGCCATTGCAAATTATGCAATTTGCTATAACAAGAAGCCATGCAAAAACAAATTCTACTGTTAGGTGGTTCCAGCGAAGCCTTCACCCTTGCCCAAACCCTAGAACAGCACCCAAGATTTAAGGTGATCAGTTCTCTGGCAGGCCGCACCTCCCTGCCTCGAAAACCGGTTGGTAAATACCGCACGGGCGGTTTTGGCGGGCTTGATGGTCTCATCAGCTATTTGCAAACCAATTCCATTGAGGCAATCATAGACGCCACCCACCCCTTTGCCAGCAAGATGAGCCAAACAGCAAATCAAGCCGCCCTTACAACCAACATACCCATCCTTCATCTTTGGCGCCCCGCCTGGCAGAAAAAACCCGATGATAACTGGATCGAAGTCAATACGATGCAAGAGGCAGCAACAGCTCTAAAAACAGATCACAGCCCCGCCTTCCTCACCATAGGCCGCCTAGAACTAGCCCCTTTTTTATCAAGGCCAGACCTAGACTTTCTTGTGCGCGCCATTGAGCCACCAAAAAAGTCCGAGCAAAAAACCCAGCTCACACCGCAAGGACAAGAGCAAGACTGGCCGGAGAACTTCACCTTCATTTATGCCAAAGGCCCGTTTTGCTATGAACAAGAACAATCACTGATACAAAAACACAATATCAAAACCATAGTCACCAAAAACAGCGGCGGCCCTGCCGCTTACGCCAAATTAGACGTTGCCCGCGCTTTAAAATTACCCGTCATTATGGTGAACCGCCCCCCCAAACCAAACGGCCCAACAGTTGCCACCCCAGATGAAGCAATCACTTGGCTAGAGAAAACGCTTTAATTGTTTTTTTTGGAAAGCTAAAAAGAGATACAAACGAAAAGCGATCATACAAAAAATTATGACAGATACCACAAACACACCCTGGCTCACCATCATTGGTCTCACCCCAAACGGCCATGCTGGCTTGTCTTTTCATGCACAAGCTCTCATACACGCCGCCCGCTTACTCATTGGCAGCAAGCGCCAATTAGACCTGATCCCTGAAACGGCTTCGCCTGCCTCAAGAGAACAATGGCCAAGTCCAATACAACCTCGACTGGAAAGCCTAACATCTGAAAAACCCCAAAGCACAGTTATCCTTGCCACAGGCGATCCCTATTGTTGGGGCATTGCTGAATACTTTGCAAAACACCTCCCCGCAAATCAAATGCAAACCATTCCAGCCCCTTCCATTATCTCACTCATTTGCGCAAAAATGCGCTGGCCAAGCGCAACAACCCAAAGCCTATCTTTATGCAGCCAACCCATTGAGAGCCTGGCCCGCTTGTTAGAACCAGGCAAAAACATAATCACTCTTTCCGCCAAGGGCGACCATCCAAACCAAATAGCCAAATATCTAATCGATAACGGTTATAAAAATTCAACCATAACCGTGCTTGAAAATTTAGGCTCTGATCAAGAAGCCATCACCCAAACAACCCCTGAAAAACTACTAGATGCAAAACCGTTCTGCGCTCTAAACAGTCTAGCCATTACGCTAACAACACACCCAACAGTCCAGCGCCTAACCACGTCACCTGGCTTACCCGACAGCGCCTTTGAACATGATGGCCAGCTGACCAAACAAAATATGCGCGCCATCACCTTAGCTCACCTGCGTCCCTCTTATGGGGAATGTTTGTGGGACATTGGCTGTGGCAATGGCTCAATCAGCATTGAATGGCTCCGTGCTGCCCAAAACACCCACGCCATCGCCATTGAGCAAAACCCCCAAAGAGCGGCCCGCACCAAAATCAACGCAAAAAAATTAGGCGTGCCTCATCTAGAATTAATAGAAGGTCAAGCCCCTGACTGTTTGAAAAATTTAAAAACCCCAGACGCCATCTTCATAGGCGGCGGCATCTCAACCCCAAATCTACTAGAAACCGCCCTCAAAGCATTGAATCCAAATGGCCGCCTGGTGGCAAATACTGTAACCCTAGAAGGCCAAGCCCAACTGCTCCACGCTCACCAAACCCATGGCGGCGCTCTTACACAGCTTTCAATAGAACAAGCTGACCCCGTCGGCACCTTCCACGGCTGGCGCCCGCAAATGCCCATAAGCCAATGGGTCTATCAAAAACATAATGAAGTTTAGAGCCTAGTTCGTGCCTTAATTTCCATGGTTAGACTTTGGCATTTTGAAATCGCTTGTCAAGGATTTCACTTGCGCTCCGCGTCCTTGACAAGCGATTTCAAAATGCCAAAGTCTAACCATGGAAATTAAGGCACCCCTCAGGCATACGCGATCTAATACCTTACAGGTCGCATACCCTTTATCGTTCCTGTATCATCACCATCAGTATCAATCCCCGGGTCATCTGGCGCAGGAGGAGCCACATAAATCTTCGCCCGCTTACGCCGACGTTTTTTCTTTGGTATATTTTCTTCTTTTTCGTTTTTTTCACGCGCCGCCTCTTTACTTTGCGGCTCGTCCTTTTCAGGCTCAATTATCTCCGGCTCAACAACCTCAACCGGTTCAGCCTCTGCTTTGCTCTCTTCCTCTGGCTCTTCAGCTGTTTCAACCACCACAGGCAATTGCTCGTCATACGCGTCTTCAAAAGGCTCTTGCGGCTCCTTTGCCTCATCCAAAGCCTCAGCGGTTAACAAACCAGCAATCATATGTTTTAGCGTTACACTGTCATCTCTTGCCATCTCATCTTGGTCTGGCACCTTCCATTCAAAAGCATCCAACCGACCAGAAATTGGCGAAACCGGTGCCCAGTCATCAAACACTGTCCCATCAGCCACCCATTGCAGATCAGGTGGTGCAGAAACAGCACGGGCCAACCATTCACGTATCACCCCTTTGTTGCCAGTCTCTTGCGTCTCAATCCGTGCCATTAAGGTGCACACCTTCTGACTTGGCCGCCCACGCACCAAAGGCCCCAAGCTTTCACGCGCCAAAGTCCAATCTTGTGCTTCAACTGCTGCTTGCGCTACAGCCATTGCCGCCTCTTTATGACCCGGCGTTAAACTGGCCAAAGATTGGATCCGGGTTAAACGATCACGCACACTATCACCAGGACGTGCAAAGGCGCTCACCATCGCCAAATCTGGATGCGGTGCTAGTTTCCAACATTTGCGCACAATCTTTAACGCATTGGTCATGTGCGATTTGCTGGCATTGATCCGCCCGGCAATCACAGCCGCTGGAATTAAGCCTGGCGCCAACCTCACCGCTTCCATTGCATAGCCCAAAGCCTCATCTATCCGGCTGTCTTCAAGCTCTTGCGCCAAAGCAGTTAACAACACCGCCCGCTGTCGCTTGGCCTTTTTGGCCTCAAGATGTCCCTGAACTTGGGCAATTTTAAGCGTCTCTAGGGCCTGGGCCCAAGCTGAGCGCTTGCACTGCAAATCAAACAACCCCATCACAGCCCATTGCAAATCGCCGCGCCGTTTGACCGCTCTGGCCACATATTGTTCAGCCGCCACAAATTCCTTTTGCTCCAGCGCCAACAAATATAGCCCGCGCAGTCCCATAATTTCGGTGTCAGAGGCGGCCAACATGCTTTCATAAATCCGTGTAGCCTGGCCCGTATCACCCTTTAATTGCGCGGCTTGCGCCCGCAGCATTTGCGTCATCGGATCATTTGGCAAGGCTTTGCGCGCCTGATCAGCCAAACGATGAGCTTTACTTTTATCCCCTGCCCCAATGGCAATCAGCCCACTGCTTAAAGCGGCCAAGCCTTTTTCCTGTTTTTTACGGCTAAAATAACGCGACAAAGCGCCAGGGGAGGTCAAAATCATCCGAAACAAAGACCAGCCCAACATTACCAGCAAAACAAGTGCTGCAAACACTATCACTGCCTGCATGAGTGTTGGTTGAATTTCTCCTCCTGGCCATTGGATGATCAATTTACCATCCATATCCGCCACCAGCGACAATCCAAAGGAAAGCACGCCAATAATTAAAATGAAAAAGAATATCCGAAACATCTAACCCAACACCCTTAAATTACCGACAATACCCATTGCAAAGACCCCAGCCTTACCAGCTAGTCTTGCCTGGGTTGCAGCGAGGTTAACAATTGATCCTCTAATTTATGCATCGCTTGTTCAACCAAAAGCCTTGCTTTTAATTTGGTAAGCCAAGGGGCAATCACCTGTTGCGCCTTTGGCTGCAATTGGCTGGCCTCGCTTACCACCTGTTCTAAATGACCCTGTTTAAATTTATGTTCCATACGGGCCAGCACCGCCTCACTGCTATCACCTTTCACATCACCTGTACGCCGATAACGAAACGTGCTGCGCGCTTTTTGCGTAAGCTTATCCCAGGTTGTTGTAGACTCAACAGCGGTCTCATCAGCAATCGCTTTGCTGGCCAAAGCCGGAAACGCCTCCATCAAGCTTTGCTCACTGGTAAGCCCCTCATGGGACAATTGTTCCAACAAACTAAAATCTCGGGCCAAAGCGGATTGCTCTCCCGACAAACGCTTAACAGCTTCCAGTTCATTTGAAAATCCGCTGCCTTGTTCCATTGCACGCTTTAAGTTGGCAAAGGCCAAGGCCAAAGCACTACGACGAGCCGTTTCATGCGCATCTTGTTCTAATTTTTTTAAACGACCCATTTGCGCATCAATCTCGGTGATTTGCGCTTTTAAGCCTTGCACTTGCGCTTCCAAAACATCTTTAGAAACACTGCCCGAACGAACTCCCTCAACAGAACCGCGCAATTGCTCAAAATTAGAAACGAATTGATTTGAGCGCGCCTCCAGCCTAGCCAAACGTTTGCCAAGTTCATCAGCTGTTAGCTTCACACCCTCAATTTGCACCAAAGATTCTTGAGCGGCAACAATCTTAGAAAGCTTGGTCACTTCCTGGCGCAATTCATTTGAAAAGCTATTCTTCACATCTGTTAACTGTTGATCAAGCCGGGCTTCAATACCGTTCATTTTTGTTGCCAGAGCGGCCACCCCTTCAATGCGCTCATCACCAGCCTCAGCCGTCTTTGCCACATCAGCCAGCAAAGCGTCCATTTTATCTAACCGCTCGAGCACACCTTGAGCACTTTGTCCATTATCAACTTTTTCTTGCAACGCGGCCATCTGTTGAGACAATTCATCAGCCCCGGTTGACTCTATCAAAGTCTCCAATCCTAAAATTTTTTCAGTCAAGCTCTCAAGGGTTAGCTTGTCTTGATCATGAGTGACCAATTTCGGCATAAATTGCTGGCCGCCCAGTGCCAACACAGCGCCAATGACACCAGCCGCCAAAGTTTTGATAAAAGATCCCCCACCAGAGCTTTGTTTTTTTGCCACAACTTGGGTTTCTTCTGATTTCACATCTTCTTTTTTAACTGTTTTTTCCTGTTTTGGATCTTTTTGCTCAGTATCTTTTGATTTGGAACCAGAGCTCTTTTTCTCAGATTCTTCAGGGCCTTTAGAGGCCTTTTTTACTTCTTCAGCCTCAAGATCAAGTGTCTGAGCTGGCCGTTTGGAAGATTTTGTATCTTGATTGTCAGTGCGCCGTGCCATCACCTAAACTCCTACCCGCTAAAAAAACCCAAACAACAGCAAACAATGCCGCAAAACGAAGTACCATAATATCTACATAAGACCCCAAACCAAAAATACGACCAAATTATAAACCAAATGTCACCAACATATGAGATTTTCTATATTTTTTGCCATTGAACAGAAAAATATCTCTAAAATATAGCAAGTTAAAAATTTTCAGCGCTGTAATAATCCAATCAAAGCCTCTTGGCTGGGCTGAGGGGCTATAAAAATTTTTTCCTGCGGCACATCAATTAAGTGATCCGCCACAGCTTGAGACAGACAAAAATGCGTAAGGTTTTTCTTCACCCCCTCAAGCCTGGCCTTCCCCATGAACCTTTGATAGGCGCGGGCCGTGCGCGGCGACATTAAAACCACATCGCTTATGGCCCCATTGACCAGTTGTGCTTTAAATTCAGTCGCCAAACCACCCACTTCATTCATGCGATAACTCACCACTTCAACAATTGATACATTTTCTGCGGCCAAAGCTTGCTTTAAATCAAATGCCAGATCCTCGCCGCGCCAAAAAAACAAAGGAGCCGTGCCCTCAAAGCTTTTCTTAATGAAAGGAACCAAACAAGCTGCCCCGCCCCCTTGTGTAACATCGGGAAACCGCACATCTTTAAACCCAAGCTCAAAGGCCATATTTGCCGTTGCAGACCCCACTGCAAACAAAGGCAAATTCCACCAAGACTCTGGAAAGAGACTCGCAACAGCCCCTCTCAACCCATTGCGACTGGTCACGATTAAACCACCAACTTCGCGAACACCTGAATAATCAATGGCAAGCAACTCCAACTCTAACAAAGGATAACAACAATAAGCCAGGCCCCGCTCAGACAAAGCCGTCGCCAAACGGCAAGCATCAGCCTGTGGCCTTGTGATCCAAATCATATGCCTTATACCATCGCTGCCATAAAATCAGGTCCTGCTCGGTCAATTAAAGTTTCGGCCAATAATATCCCAATCGCTTGCCCTTCACCAACAGATCCGGTTAAACGATCAGAAAATTCTTCAGACCCATCAGGCGCCAAAATTTGCCCCCGTAAGGAAAGACGGTCACCCTCCAGTTTCGCCAACGCAGCTATGGGTGTGCGGCAAGATCCATCAAGCCGTTTTAAAAACGCCCGCTCACACGACACAACTGTAAAACTTGTCTGGTCATTGAGCGGCGCCAACAAAGGTTCTACCCGCTCATCGCCGACCCGGCATTCAAGCCCAATCGCCCCTTGGGCAACAGCAGGCAACATCTCTTCAGGGTCAATTGCACAAGTAATATGATCTTTCATCCCCAACCTGTTCAACCCAGCTACCGCCAAAAAGGTCGCTGCCACTTCACCTCGTTCCAATTTTTCTAACCTTGTTTGCACAGAGCCGCGAAACATCACCACGTCTAAATCTGGACGCACCACTTTGATTTGCGCTTGTCGGCGCAAACTAGAAGTCCCCACTTTAGACCCTTGTGGTAAGCTCACTAAATCTGGCGCGACGAGACTTATAAACCCATCCCTAACATCTTCACGCGGCAACATAGCACGAATATGCAAACCATCAGGCAATTGGGTCTGTACATCTTTCATCGAATGCACCGCCAAATCAATTCTGCCATCCAAAAGCGCTTCTTCAATCTCTTTAGTAAACAGCCCCTTGCCACCAAAGTCCCGCAGTGCTTTATCTTGAATTTGATCCCCTTGGGTTTTGATCACTTCAATCTTAATTTGTTCGTCTGCAAAACCATGCGCTGCCTTTAACCGATCTCGCGTCTCATACGCTTGCGCCAAAGCAAGCGGGCTGCCTCTTGTCCCAAGGATCAGCGGACCATCCATAATCATTTCACTCCCACATGATTTAATCCGTTATAAATCTTGTCTCTATCACAAAATTTAAACCGCCCGATAGCCTTAAAACACTTTAAAGCCCTCAAGAAGCATAAAAAACTTGCGTCACCGCCCAACTTTGCTATGCCAAACCCATGCAATCAAAAACCCTAACCCTTCTTGCCATTGAAACCAGCTGCGATGAAACCGCAGCCAGTGTTGTGCGCCGTCATGAAGATGGCACAGGCCAAATCGTATCCAACATTGTACGCAGCCAGTTAAAAGAACACGCAGCCTTTGGCGGTGTGGTGCCAGAAATTGCCGCCCGCGCACATATTGAAAACCTAGACACCCTCATCAAAGCCGCTTTAACAGACGCCAATATAACCTTAGATGACCTTAATGGCATTGGCGCCACAGCTGGCCCCGGCCTCATTGGCGGCCTTTTGGTAGGCATGATGACAGCTAAAGCAATCGCCGCGGTGAAAAAAATTCCCTTCATTGCCGTCAACCACCTTGAAGGTCACGCCCTGACCGTCGGCCTCACCCACAATCAAAAACCACCCTATTTGCTCCTGCTGGTCTCCGGCGGCCACACGCAGCTCATCTGGGTGCAAGACATTGGCCGCTACACCCGCATCGGCAGCACCATTGACGACGCTTTGGGCGAAGCGTTTGACAAAACCGCCAAACTTTTAGGCCTGGGCTATCCTGGCGGGCCTGAAGTTGAAAAATGGGCCCAAAATGGCGACCCGAACCGGTTCGACTTGCCAAAACCTTTAAAAGCAAACAAACAGCCAAACTTTTCTTTTTCCGGTTTAAAAACCGCTTTGCGCCAAAAGGCACAAAAATGCGAACCCCTAAGCGAGCAAGACATAAAAGACCTATGCGCCTCTTTTCAGCGCGCTTTAATCACCAGCGTGATTGACCGGTTAGAACTAGGCATTAAAAACGTAAGCACCCGTTTTGCCCCTCAAAAAGCGTTTCCCATTGTCGTTGCCGGCGGCGTTGCTGCCAACAAATCATTGCGCGCAGAACTAGAACATCTAACACAAAAAGCAAACCATCCCCTCATTATCCCGCCGTTTGACTTATGCACGGATAACGCAGCCATGATCGCCTGGGCCGCCGCTGAACATTTATCCCGTGGCCACCAAGACCCTTTAACAACCCCTGCCAGATCCCGCTGGCCGTTGGACGAACAATCGACCCCGATCCTAGGTTCTGGCAAAGCAGGAGCTAAAGCTTAAAACTTCGCCAAACCAAGCCTTAATTGCCATGGTGAGATTTTTGCATTTTAAAAGTCCATGTCAAGGACGTGCAACGCTTCGTATATCCTTGACATGGACTTTTAAAATGCGAAAGTCTTATCATGGAATTTAAGGCGGACCTTAAGGCACAATATCTATGACCACATTTCAATCCATCGGCGTATTAGGCGGCGGCGCCTGGGGCACAGCTCTGGCCCAATCAGCCTGTCTGGCTGGGCGCACTGTCACGATCTGGGCAAGAGAGCCAGAAACAGTTGAGGCCATCAACACAAGCCATAAAAACACTCACTTTCTCAAAGGGATCAAACTTGATGCCAATTTAACCGCCACCACTGATCTGGAACAGGTGGCCCAAAATGATGCTTTGCTGCTGGTCACACCAGCCCAATTTGTCAGGCAAACCGCCATAAACCTAAATCCATTTGTGAAAGATAAAACCCCTGTCATCATCTGTGCCAAAGGCATTGAAACCTCCAGCTACAAATTAATGAGCGAAGTGCTGGGCGAAACACTGCCACAAGCAGTACTTACAATTCTATCCGGACCAAGCTTTGCCCCTGAGGTTGCCAAAGGCCTGCCTACCGCAGTTACCCTGGCTGCCAAAGATGAACA
>JANQQH010000363.1 GCA_028285025.1 Hyphomicrobiaceae bacterium
TAAAGCTCTCGTTCTAAGGCGAGCTTTAAGCTTTCGTTCCACTCCACCCCACCGCCCGGAAAATGCCAACCAGGACGATACCCATGACGCACCAGTAACACCCGATCTTGTTCAGCAATCACCACAGCCTGCGCGCCCATGGTAAGGCCGCGCGTCATGCGCCAAAACGGGCGCAAAAGGGCATGAATAGCGTTTGAAACCAAGCTCATATTATTCATCCTTGGAATTTAAGAAGACTCAAAATATTTTTTACGGGAATTGGCTCTGAAAAGGAATAGAAAGAACTTGAATTTTTCAATCTCATCTCTCATACCTTGAAAAAACGGAAACTATGATTAACGTTTAAGTTGAAAGCCCCGTCTTGCCCAAGGTGTTGTAATGACCACTTTTGCTCATGTAACAGATATCCATCTACCAAGCCTGGCTTTTCCGTCATTGTCTGATTTATCCATGAAACAGTTTTTAGGACTCCTCAATTGGTATCGCTCGCGCCGGTATCTCCATCGCCAAACCGCGCTAGATATGATCAAGACTGACCTTTTAAAACAAAATGCCACTCATTTGATTGTCTCAGGCGATTTGGTCAATTTAGGCCTTGCCAGTGAATTTAAGGCCGGCCTAAAATGGTTAGAGTCACTCGGATCAACTGAAAAAGTTTCCTTTGTCCCGGGCAATCATGATTATTATGGCGCTAAACAGCCCTATGACCTTAACAGCCCCTTTATCGACTATATGCGTTCTGATGCTTTAGGAGCAAGCCTTGGAGGAGGCTCGGGACCTGATGAACCTTTTGTGCGCACACGCGATCAAATTGCTTTTATTGGGGTCAACTCAGCCATCCCAACCCCTTTGTTTAAAGCCTACGGCACGGTAAGTGAGGCCAACCTCGATCAAATGGGAAAAATTTTACAAAAGGCAAAAGTACATGGATTTTACCGCTGTATCATTGTACACCACCCGCCCCTATTTGGGCTTACATCACGGTCTCGTGCCATGACCAATGATGAGGACTTCTCCAAAACATTAAAACAATTCGGTGCCGAGATGGTTCTCTATGGGCATAATCATTTGCAAAACTACACCTGTTTTTTCACCCCAGATGGCCCTTGTCATATCATTGGCACCCCCAGCGCCTCAATTGCCAAAAGCGGGCCTTATGATCTGGCAAGATACAATCTGTTCAACGTTAAAAAGCAAGGACAAGAATGGAAAACATCACTCACAGGCCGCGGCCTTGAGCCTAAACTTGAACAGGTTGTCACCATTGAACAACGCTCTTTACGAGGCCAGAGATAAAGATTCGTTTTATCAATATATAATTTTTTAATTGAGCCTAATACCCTCCAATAAAAAAAGCGCGCTGTTTTATCCAGCCTTGCTCACCTGCCGATTGAGCGCAAGTTACAATTCATTTCCCCCTCCAAAAAACGCTTAATGATGAAAGTTTAGTCATATATAAATCTTCTCAGGCTTGATTTATGTGGAAATTCTAGAAGATACTCAATCCATATCCTCTTTTGGACTTGGCGCTTTGAAACCGCTTATTGTATTTTTCTGCTTTTAAAGCGTTTCACCCAAAAGTGGGACCCGGTTTTGGGTGAAACGCTATAAGGGTGGTTTAAAACTGAGGTGAATTTGATGAGCTCTCTAGACACAAATGAAGAAGACATTTCATTAAAAGCCTGGTTAGGCAATTTAATCGCTGCCCCCTGGTTTGAATGGGCTATTATTGGGCTCATCGTGCTCAATGCCATTATTTTAGGCCTAGAGACCAGCCCTTCCCTTCATGCCTCCTATGGAAGCTTGCTTACCAGCCTAGACAGGATGATCTTGGCCATTTTTGTTGTAGAATTGCTCATTCGCTTTTATGTCCAAGGCTGGCGCATGTTAAAAGACCCCTGGTCTGTTTTTGATGTCTTTGTGGTTGGCGTTGCCTTGATACCTGCAACAGGCAATCTCTCTGTCCTTCGCAGCTTGCGGATTTTGCGGGTCCTGCGTCTTATCTCTGCGGTTCCCTCTATGCGCCGGGTGGTCTCAGGATTACTGGCCGCCATACCGGGCATGGGCTCAATCGTGGCTCTTTTGCTGTTGATTTTATATGTCTCTTCAGTCATGGCGACACAAATGTTTGGCCCTCAATTTCCTGAGACTTTTGGCACCCTTGGAGCCTCACTGTTCTCATTGGTGCAAATTATGACAATGGAAGGCTGGGCCGATATCTCTGGGCCAGTCATGGCAAAATTCTCATATGCCTGGTTGTTTTTCTTAATTTACATGCTGGTCACAAGCTTTGCTGTGTTAAACCTGTTCATCGGTATTATTGTTGATGCCATGCAAGCAGAAGGCATTGAACATCAACAAGACACGCTTGATAAAACCGACCAAATTTTGGAAGAACTTGCCGCCCTCAAAGTTGAAGTCAAGAAACTACGAAAGGCTGCTGACTGACTAAGGGCAAAACCTTTGCCCATTTCCCAAAGCTGTTTTCAGACTTAAAAAGATTAAAAGGAGACCACTTCAGGCCGGGTCTTACCTTGCTTGTCTCGTACAATGATAAGTCCAGCTTTGGCCTCATCATACCAGCGCCCATAAGCCGCACTTAAATTATCTGAAAGCTTTTCGCGCCATAAAGACATGGTGTTTTCTAAAGCCTGATTATTGGCTTTTAAAAATTTTCCACGTGAGAATTTTTCACTAACTTTATTGATCACATAATCAGCCGCAAACCCAAGTGCAACGCCGATTGCCGCCCCCACAATGGTGCCCCCGACCGGTTCAACAACCGTACCGGCCACAGCACCCCCTTCTGCCAACGTAATTCTAGCGCCCATAGAAGAGGCAAATCGACGCGATAAACTGGTAAATATGCTGCCCAACCCTCGGTTCATAGCAGGCCCAATGGCCAAAGCACCAAGTGTGCCCCCGACAGCCACCCGCCCCATACCAGCAATGCCATCAAAAGCACGGTCTTCCATCAAGTAAGTCGGTGTTTTCCAGCGTTGAACATCCCAATCCAACTTGGTCAGAGTAAGCTTCTGATTTTCAGATATGGTTTCCAAATAAGTGGTGTTTTTGGCCAAGAAGGTACGCATTTTCTCATCTTGCTGGGCCATAACGCTTAAGTAATGTTGATGCGCATGACGCGCAACTGTCTCAATGCCCTTTACAATGATGGCATCACGCTCTTCAGGTTTTAACACTTGTTCTTTGTAGTGGCGCATGAAATAATCTTTCATGTCCCGCTCAACAGCAGTGCGTAAACTTTCATATTCACCCAACTTTATCATACGCGACGTGGTGGAAGAGATAGCCTCTTTCAAAATAACATAAGGTCGCTTCCATTCAAAAAACCAATCAGCATAATTTTCAACCGCCTCTTGCCTGTCAGCAAAAGCGGTTTCAAAAAGAGCCTCTAACTCAGTTTGCATTTGAGTTAAACTTTGTTGTTTGGCCGTCTCTAACTCGCTTGCCCGCGCTTTGATATAAGCGGTCAGCTGACTATTACTTGCAAAGCGTTTTTCCAGCTGCCCATCATAATTACGGATAATCAGCTCAACTTTGTCTTTAGACAGCAAACTGTCTTGAAAGAATTGAACCGCCGTTTTATCTATGTGATAGGCTTGGCGATAAGAAAGGTCACGCTGATAGCCGCGCCAATAATTACTAAGGATGGCAACACTGGCATAAACCCCAATCAGCAAGGCAATCGCAATACCAAGCGGGCGAAAAATTGCATGCCCAATACCATATTTTTTCACAATTTGTTTTTTAACCGTTTGGCTTTGGCTCAACTCAAGAGAAGCCGGCACTTGCGAGCCTAAGCGTTTGACCAATGAGGTTTCTGTCTGGTCATTGACATCCAGGCTGGGATTATTGGATTTGCGCCAAGGAAGTCTCATCTTTTTGCCCTTTTGCTAAAATGGCTATACGCTTAACACCATCGGTCTCACTTTTTTCCTTTAAGGCAAAGACCTTTTGCAAAACCTAATACCTTTGTTAAATGAGGATATGCTGTGGCACTTTCAAGGTTAATGATACGCACATTTAAGGTTTATTTATGATGAAACAGAATAGTCTGCATTTAAGACAAACCGGTCGGTTCAAGTTTTTCCTTTTTGTTTTAGTCGGTTACATATTTTCGTACGTGCTTATCAATGCTTGTTTTGCCCAAGATAAAACCCCGCCAAATTTACAAAAATGGGTTGCTGTAACCTTAATTGAAGGTGATTTTGAAACCATAACCAGTTTCCTAAAATCTTCTATAGAAGAAGAAGGGCTGACCATTGCCAATCATGGAAACGTCGCTGACATGCTAAGCCGCACCAAAGATGCAGTTGAAGTCAAGCAATTGGTTTACAAGCAGGCGATCATTTATCAATTTTGCTCTGCCAAACTGGGAGCACAACTGTTTGCCCTATACCCCTTAAATATTGGCGCATGCCCGCTTAATATCTTTGCTTATGAGCTCAAAACAAAACCAGGCATCATTCATGTGGGATATCGCATACCCCCAATAACCCAATCAGGCTCCTCTGCTAAAATTTTTCAAGAGATCAACCAATTACTAGCGCGCATTGTCAAAAGAACAGCCGAATAGCCCCAACCGGACAATTAGATAAGTTTATTTACAAGCACCGCAATTGATAACATAAGAGAAGCAGTCGCTGCACAAGCTGGCCAAAAACTAAGCCAAATGAGCAATTTAAAACTCCGCTTATCCCGCTTTTTTTGCTCCAAATGATAGCGCAAGCCAACAGCTGAAGAAGACGGCGTCTC
>JANQQH010000368.1 GCA_028285025.1 Hyphomicrobiaceae bacterium
TTGGACAAAGCTGATGAGGGCAAGGTTTATTTAAACGGGCATGATTGTTCTGACTTTAACGAAGGTCAGCGCACGAAAATGCGGCGCGGTGATATTGGCTTTGTCTATCAATTCCATCAACTGTTGCCAGAATTCAGCGCCTTGGAAAATGTGGTGATTCCACAATTGATCAATGGCCACGCCCGCAAAAAGGCAGAACAGCGCGGCAAAGTGATTTTGGATTTTTTGGGCCTGGCAGAACGCATGCAACATCGACCCAATGCCATGTCTGGCGGGGAGCAGCAGCGGGTGGCGATTGCCCGTGCTATTGCCAATGAGCCCGCACTTTTATTGGCAGATGAGCCAACAGGTAACCTGGACCCGGCCACAGCTGAGCGTGTGTTTCAGCAATTAATTGGGCTTATTCGTCATACGGGCTTGGCAGCGATTATCGCGACTCACAACTTTGAACTGGCAAACCGTATGGACCGGGTTTTACAACTTCAAGATGGGCAGCTTTTTTCTTATGTGCCACAAAGATAAAATACTTACACCACTGGGGAACCATAACCGTAACTATAAGGGACTGGTCCTGAAAAAGAAATCTGGTCTCCCTCTTCAATCTCAACATTAAGATTAATCTCAGGGTCTTTGCTTGGGTATAGGCCTTTGGTAACATCGCGCCCATTTTTCATGGCGAGATAAATTGTGTGGTTAGGAATGCTTAGTTTGGCAACCAAATCACGAAGTGTTGCGCCAACAGGCAATTCCATTGTGCGCGGTGCGCCATGTTTTTCAACATATGGGCTGATACTGTTAAAACCCTTTACGATGAAATTGATTGTGGCCTCACATGAGTTATGGCCGATTCCGGCTTGAGCTAGATCATCAGCTTGAAGTGGAGGTGTGTGTTTCATCAAAGCCATTCCTGTTTCATGGTGAAATTAATATATGTATATAATATGAATTAATTGAAGTGCCATCCTTGATGTATCGCAAAGTGATGGGATTAGCGTTGTATTTGGTAAAAAATATCGGGAAAAACCCATCAGATAGCCTATTGTTAATTGAGCCTGCGTGGTAGATAGGCTTTGCTTTAAAATAATTTCATTCGGTCTCTTGGGCATCCCTTTTTTTCTTAAAAGGATATCTATTTTAAGGCTGAATGCTTTAATAAAGCAGCGATTATGACTACTAAACATTCGAAAAAGTTAGATTTTATCCATCTGCGGGTGCATTCAGCTTATTCTTTATTGGAAGGCGCTCTACCGATTGAATTGTTGGTCAATGCTGCTCATCAAGACATGATGCCGGCTCTTGGCATTTCCGATAGCAATAATTTATTTGGCGCGCTGGAATTTTCAGAAAAATGTGCTGGCAAGGGCATTCAGCCTGTAATTGGTTGCACTTTAGCGGTGAAAATGCCGGCAAATTCTGACAACAGTAAAAATGGGGTGTTAAACCAACAAGAGAGCTCTCAGCCGGAAGGTGAAATTGCGCTGATAGCTCAAAACCGAACTGGTTATGAAAATTTGATGGGCCTAACCAGTGCTGCGTTTTTGGAAACGGTTGGTGAGATAAACCCCTTTATT
>JANQQH010000392.1 GCA_028285025.1 Hyphomicrobiaceae bacterium
CAGTGCGCGATTGGCAGGACCAGGCCAAATTGCAAATTGAGATCCCCCGTTTGCGCGGCCATGATGCACAATTTCTTGTTGGTTGTGGCTATCGAACCATCGATCAGGTGACCAATGCGAACCCGGAAACTATGTTGGTTGATTTGCAAGCCTTTTTAATCACCAAAGAAGGTGCCCGTCTTTTGCGCGTTGGCAACGAACCTGACTTGGATGAGGTTAAGGGATGGATTGAAAACGCCAAGGCCAAAATTAATAGCGTCGCGGCATAAACCATATCAGTTTTAAAATTTCCACGCTCTGGCCTCTGCCAGCAAAAAATCTCTAAACACTGTGACACGTTTTGAATTCCTGAGCTCTTCTGGATAGACAAAATACGTATCAAGATTTGGCACATCAGCACCGGCTAAAACATTGACCAAATCATCGTCATCTTTTGCCAAATAATCGGGCAGCAAGGCAATGCCAACACCGCGCTTAACGGCTTGACGTAAAGAGTAAAGATTGTTGATGCTTACAACTGGGGTGCGTTTTTCATTTGGGTTCAAGCCAGCAGTTTCCAACCAATTAAGTTTTTGTATCGGTTTTGGTGCGTTGCCGCCAAAGGTCAAAATGCGGTGACCATCCAGATCATCTAAACTTTTTGGAACGCCAAATTTTTTCAAATAAGCATTGGAACCATATACATGAAAATGCACCGTGAACATTGGTCGGCGGATAAGATCTTGCTGGGTTGGCGCTTGTAGCCAAATGGCCACATCGGCTTCACGCATGGCGATGTCAAGCTCGACGTCACTGAGGAGAATTTGCAAATGGATACCAGGGTAAAGGGTGATAAAGCCATTCAGGCGCGGCGTCAACCAGGCCGAACCAAAGCCAACCGTTGTGGTCACCTTTAATTCACCAAACGGTTTTTTTGTCGAATCTGCCAAAAGGGTTTGGGTTGCGCGCAAGCGGTTAAACACCTCAGAGGCGGTTTTATAAAGGGTTTCGCCTTGCTCGGTTAAAATAAGCCCGCGGGCATGACGATGAAACAAGGTTACTTTGAGCTCTTCCTCAAGCCCTGAAACTTGGCGTGAAACAGATGATTGGCTAAGGTCTAACTCATCGCCTGCTTTGGTAAAGCTGCCTGCCTCAGCCACAATTTGAAAAATACGAACCTTGTTCCAATCCATCTTATTCAGGCCTTTTGAATTACCAAGCAAGCGGCTATTGAATTTCTAAATATGATTGTTGTTACGACTCAGCCAAAAACTTTTCAGCTTCAAGGGCAGCCATACACCCCATACCTGCCGCCGTTACCGCCTGGCGATAGGTTTCATCTGTCACATCACCGGCTGCATAAACCCCCTCAACAGATGTTTGGGTGCTATCTGGTTTGGTAATGATGTAATTGTTAGGCTTCATGTCAACTTTGCCCTTAAAAAGCTCTGTAGAAGGAGCGTGACCAATGGCAACAAAAACACCATCAACGGCTTGCTCAAATGTTTCACCCGTTTTGACATTCTTCAGTTTGGCCCCGGTAACATTGAGCGGGTCTTCATCGCCAACAATGCCTTCAAGCACAGTGTCCCACAAAACATTGATTTTTTCATGTTTCAGCAAGCGGTTCGCCAGGATCTTTTCACTGCGTAATTCATCCCGCCTGTGCACAAGGGTGACCTTAGACGCAAAGTTGGTCAAAAACAGTGCCTCTTCAACCGCCGTGTTGCCCCCGCCAATCACCATTACGTCTTTGTCTTTGTAAAAGAAACCTTCACATGTGGCACAAGCAGACACCCCAAAGCCCT
>JANQQH010000394.1 GCA_028285025.1 Hyphomicrobiaceae bacterium
CACCTTATAAATATAGGCGCCATAGGCAAGCAGGAACAATAGCCCCATAAGCCTGGTAATGTGTCCCTTTAGTAAAATAAAGGGGACGATGGACAGGGCCGCTGCCAGCATGACCCACAAGTCAAAATTTAAAAAAGCAGGCTCGACTTCAATCGGGGCGATCAGGGCTGTGATGCCGAGCACGGCGCCAATATTGTAAATGTTTGAACCGATCGCGTTGCCAAGGGCTAGTCCTGGTTGACTGCGGAACGCGGCCATTACGGTGGCGGCAAGTTCTGGCAACGATGTGCCAATGGCCACAACGGTTAGGCCAATGGCAGCCTCTGACACACCAAAGGCCTGGGCCACTTGAATGGCACCTTGAACGGTTAATTCAGCACCAACAGCAAGCCCGATGAGACCAATTAACAATAAGGCGATCATTTTCCAACTGGCGTCAGAAGGGTTTCCTTCAGCTTGTTCGATCAACTCTTCAACATCATTATCGATTACCTCAGCGGCGTTTTTGTGGGCTTGGGCACGATAGGCGCAATCAATTAAGAACGCTAACAGCAAGCCCACCATAATCACGCCATGCCATAAGGTTAGCGGTTGCCAAAAACAAAGGACAATTAAAGTGATGCTAATCAACAGCATGAAAACCAAATTATGATTGATATATTTTTGATGGCAATTGATGGCGGCGATGAGGGCGGGCACACCTAAGACCAGCCAAATATTGGCAATGTTACTGCCCACAACGTTGCCCACCGCCAAGCCTGGTGCGCCTTCTAGGGCTGAACGGATGGAGATCAACAATTCTGGTGCCGAGGTGCCAAAGGCGACAATGGTGAGTCCAATGATAAGATGAGGGATATTCAGGCGCACGGCGAGAGAGACTGCCGCGCGGACCAACGCATCACCACCTATAATGAGCATTGCAAGCCCAGCAATCAGAAAAAGATATGACATTGAGGAACAGCCTCCGTTTTGGCCCAATTAAGTCTTCAGGCTTATATGATTCGTTTTTTTGAAAAGGCAAGCTTTAAGTCTTATCAAATCCCTGGTTTATGTACAATCAGTTGTGGAAAAATGAGCTGTCGGAGGATAGCTTTTGGTGTTTTTTGTCCCTTTTTGCTCGCGTGCAAGACGCTAAATTTTAGGCATTCTGCATTCTTTATAATCAAAACTTGATCTGTATTTTTCCTGTTTTTTATCATCAGATGTGTCACTTGCAACACAAAAGCATGTTTCACTAAAATCTTTGCATATTTTTTAAGCATTTATGGCGCTTTACGAAGTTTGGCATAAAAATTGGAATATTAGTATCAAAAGGCATGAATGCTTGGTTTATCAGCTATTTTAAGCTGAACACAATTTGGTTATGGCTTGACTTTTGTGTCTTTGTCAGTCAGGCCGTTAGACTAAATATAAAGAATATTGCTGTGCTAAATTATAGCTGATTATTAATTTACAGACTTTATTATAGAATCTTTCATGGGGGATTTCATGACTATTTCTTCATTTCTAAGGGGTGCTGGTGTTGCTGGTTTTGCCCTTTGTTTTACTGCAAGTGCGGCCCTGGCCACTGATTTATTTGACCGCTCTGGAAGCATGAAAGATGATGCCCATGAGGCGTCATCTGACCGTCCAGAGTTTTCTGCCAATGTTGCAATTACATCTGACTATATTTTCCGCGGAATTTCTCAAACATCTGAGCATCCCGCCATCCAAGGTGGTTTTGACGCTACATACAAAGGTTTCTATGTCGGTGTTTGGGGCTCAAACCTTGATTTTGGTGGCACAGCTACTGGCGACGTTGCTGATATTGAAGTTGATATCTACGGTGGTTACACACACAAATTTGGCAACGTTGAAGCTGACCTTGGTGTGCTCTACTATATCTATCCTGATGCGGAAGACGCTGGTGCCGAACTTGACTATGTTGAATTTAAATTTGGTCTAAGTGGTGACATCAGTTCAAATGTTGGCCTCTCAGGTACAATTTATTATTCTCCTGAATATACTGGTGAGCTCGGTGAAACCATCGCTTATGAAGGTGGCATCACTGTGGGTCTTGGAACACATGGTCGTTTCTCACCTAAATTTACAGCTTTGATCGGTTATCTTGATTTCCTTGATAATGCATTTGATAACAACTCTTACGCTTATTGGAATGCCGGTGTTGAAGTTGGTCTTGGTGACAAGTTCACACTTGATCTACGCTACTGGGATACAGACATTGATAATGGAAATCCATTATTCACCAATGGTGATCTGTTTAGTCATGACGCACGGTTTGTTGCTACCATTTCTTCCAGCTGGTAAGGTCATCACGTTCGTTAATTTTGAGATTTCTCAATTTCAAAACGGAGCTTCTTTCATGAGAAGCTCCGTTTTTTATTGGGATGATTTTCAGCTTTTCTTTTTTATTTGGTTCCAAGTTTGGTTTGCCCCAGATAAATGTCTTTTTCTTTAAATTTCAAAAAAAGCCCGTAGCAGGGATCTAATCACGAGTAAAAGCCCGAGGGTGAATTATTTTTACGAGTAGAGTCACAAAGCTTTTGAAAATCTAGTAACTTTTATCTTTCTCACTGATACGGACTGGTGGCAGATAGACTTTTGGCAACCTGCAAAGTTTCTTTTGATTTTCATTTTGACCACAGGCGGTCAGGTGCCCTTTGCGGCTATAACATATGCGTACTTCCTTTAACCGTCGTTTACCGCATACGATTGAAATCATATCCGGTGTCATTTTAGGGTTGGCTTTGAGAAAGTCATCTTCAATTTCTTTTGGCGACAGCATCATTGGTTTTTCTGGACGTTGATAGCGTGGTGGGATCTTGACTGAATTATAAAGATAGCGTGAGGCTTTGTAATAATCTTCAGGGCTCAGACCTGAACAGGTGCCATGCTTTTTATATTCATGAATGATCAGTTTTTTTGACGGCATGATGTCCATCATGGAATTAATCACTTCTTTTGAAACCCAGGGGTTGTTTTTGGTTGGGCAATGTTGGGGCCATCCCTTTTTATATTGAGGCCATAGCCCATGGAGCACAAATGAATAGGGTCGGCTGGACAGGCATTGCGGGTCGCGGCGCTCTGAACCGCCCGTTTCGCAATAGGTCGGGGACCAGGACAAAGCCAGATTGTAATAGTCAAACTTGCCCGCCTTATGCTGGGTTTTATAACTGCCATATTTATTGTCGTAATCACGTGCATTGGCTTGAGCAGACAGGCCAAAAACAACAACCGCAATGGTCAGAAGTGTTGTAGGAATGGTTTCTCGCAATAAATTTGGCATACTAGCAGGCCCTTTGGTTTTGTTTTTTTGCTGTGTTTTCAATTCGCTTTGCCTTTTATATAAGATATTAAGTTAAATTTGCCACTTTTAAGGCAAAACTTTGGGTCAAAGCTACTTCTTTTAAATGATCAAACCGGCCAGAGGCGCCGCCATGGCCCGCTTCCATATTGGTTTTTAGCAATAAAAGATTGTCATCTGTTTTCACGGTGCGCAATTTAGCCACCCATTTGGCGGGCTCCCAATAGGTCACGCGTGGATCTGTGAGCCCGGCCACCACCAACATGGCAGGGTATTTTTGGGCTTTAACGTTTTCATAAGGGGAATAGCCCTTTATGCGCTCATAAGCCTGCTGGCTTTCAAGTGGGTTGCCCCACTCTGGCCATTCTGGTGGGGTCAGTGGCAAAGTGTCATCCAACATGGTGTTGAGCACATCGACAAAGGGGACTTGCGCTATGATGCCAGCAAACAGGTCTGGCGTCATATTGGCGACCGCGCCCATCAGCATGCCGCCAGCTGAGCCGCCATGGGCGACAATGGCACCCTTTTGGGTTAGGCCTTGGGCCACCAGATGTTCACCAGCTGAGATGAAATCTTTGAAGGTATTGGTCTTTTTTTCCATTTTGCCATTGGCATACCAGGCGTAGCCCTTTTCCTTACCGCCTCGGATGTGAGCAATGGCATAGATAAACCCGCGATTGACCAGGCTTAAATGATTGGCATAAAAACCGGCCGGGATGGAGATGCCATAAGAACCATAGCCATATAAAAACAACGGTGCGCTGCCATCAAGCTTTGTGTCTTTGTGATAGAGCAGCGTGATTGGGATTTGTTCGCCATCATGAGCGGGGGCGAACAGACGTTTGGTGACATAGTTTTCAATGGTATGGCCGGAGGGGATTTCCTGAGTTTTGCGCAACGTGCGCTGTTTGGTTTTGATATTGTAATCAAACACCTGGGCTGGTGTTGTCATTGAGGAATATGTAAAGCGAATGGTGTCGGTTTTAAATTCATAACCAGTTGAAAGCCCCAAAGAATAGGCTTCTTCATCGAAGCCAATTGCGTGTTCTTGGCCTGTTTCTAGCTCGCGGATAACGATGCGAGGCAAGCCGTCTTCGCGCTCCATGCGAATGAGGTAGTCTGCCAGCAGTGTGTGGCTTAAGATCAAGCGGCCAGCTCGGTGTGGGATGAGGTCTTGGCCATTGGCGATGTCAGGGTTAGCAAGTGGTGTGGTGATGATTTTAAAATCTTGTGCACCGCCGCTGTTGGTCATGATGTAGAGGATACCTTGGCGCTCTTCCACCTCATATTCATGCCCCTTTTGGCGCTTTGAGACACATTTGGGTGTGGCCTTTGGGTCATGAGCATCGATCAAGTGCCATTCAGAGGTTTCATGGCCAGAGGCATTAATGGCCACATAATTATTTGATTGGGTGGTGCCAAGATTGACAAAAAAACCAGGGTCTTTTTCCTGGTAGATCAGCTCATCTTCCCGTTCTTGGTCTAAATGATGGCGGTAGACATAGGCGGGGCGGTGGTTTTCATCGCGACGCACATAATAAAGGGTGTTGCCCTCTTGCCCCCAACACACATTGCCTGTGGTTTTTTCTATGGTTTGGGCTCGATCTTGGCCACTTTCTAGGTCACGAACATAAAGGGTGTAATATTCAGAGCCCTTTTCATCTGCCGTCCAGACCAGATATTTATGATCAGGGCTATGGGCAATGCCGCCGAATTGAAAGTAGGCTTTGTCTTGGCTGGGCTGATTGCCATCCAGTAATGTGGTGCCCTCTTCTTGGGTGTTTTGCTTACGGCAATAAAGTGGGTGTTGGCCATCTTGAACATATGAGACGTAATACTCCCACTCACCATCTTTTTGTGGCACTGTGCTATCGTCTTGTTTGATGCGCCCTTTTAATTCTTCAAACAAGGTTGTTTGCAGATCAGCTGTTTGTTTTAATGCATTTTCAGTATAGGCGTTTTCTGCTTCAAGATAGGTTCTGATTTCTTCATCTAGCTTTTGCGGATCCGTCATCACTTCTTGCCAATTATCTGCCCGCAACCAATGAAACGGGTCTTGATTGGTTTGCCCATGATGGGTGGTTGAAAATGGTTTTTCTGCCGCTTTTGGGGGAACAGACAATTTTTGCGTCATGGCGAATCAGTCCTAGTGTTGAAACAAGGGTTAGGGGGTGCTTTTTGCTCGTGCGTTCCAAATAGGCAGTTTTTTTCTTTGTTTCAATGGTTTTCTTGTGTGCCTGTCAGTATTGCCCTGTTTCTACTCCGTTCTCTTACACCGTTATTGCGCCACTTTTCATTGGGAAAACCCCTGTTTAAGTTCTAAGAAGGTCTTGTGTTGTTTTCATCTGGCCTGCTATGGTTTTGCTCATATTTGTATGTTCGAGGTAAGGGGACGTACTTTCATTCTTTCATTTTGTTTTCTCTTCTTGTTATGCGCTGATTTTTAAACATTGGAACGGATAGAATTTGGCTGAAACTTTTCAGAAGCACCCTTTTTTATTTGCTGGTCCGAAACTTATTTAAATAAAGGCACTTACTTGTGATTGGCTACATTGTTCTCACCCCTTTTTTGGCGGCCCTTTTCGCTCCGTTGTTGGTGCGGTTATTTGGTTATTGGGCCGCTTGGATTTTAGCAATCGTTCCTGCTTTTATTTGTTATAGGTTGGTTGAGTTTTTGCCCGCCATTGCCAATGGGGACAAGGTTTTACAATCCCATGCCTGGCTAGAGGGCTTTGGTGTTAATTACTCCTTTTTGATTGATGGGCTGAGTTTGACCTTTGCATTACTGATTGCTGGTATTGGCTTTTTTATTGTTATTTATTCTGGCGGCTATTTAAAGGGTCATCAACATCTAGGACGGTTTTTGGCAACTTTGCTGGCCTTTATGGGCTCTATGCTTGGTTTGGTGCTCTCAGACAATCTGATCACTCTGTTTGTGTTTTGGGAAGCGACCTCGATCACCTCCTTTTTACTCATTGGTTTTGATCATGAACGTGAAGCTTCCCGCCGGGCCGCTTTGCAAGCTTTGATTATCACTGGTGGTGGTGGTTTGGTTATGCTTGCTGGGTTTGCGCTTTTAGGACTTATGGGGGGCACCTTTGAGCTGTCAGAGCTGTTTTCCAAAAGCGATGTTATTAAAGAGCATGGGCTTTATTCTTTAGCGTTTTGGTTGGTTATGGCTGGTGCTTTTACCAAATCAGCGCAATTGCCGTTCCATTCCTGGCTGGCCAATGCGATGGAGGCGCCAACACCGGTTTCTGCTTATCTGCACTCTGCCACCATGGTCAAGGCGGGTGTGTTTTTGATTATGCGCACGGCCCCTATTTTGGGGGATACGGCGCTGTGGGAAACCGTTTTGCCACTTGTTGGCGGGGCGACGCTGATAGTGGGCACTGTGCTGGCTGTGCGCGACACTGACATGAAACTCATGCTTGCTTATACCACCATTGCCTCGCTTGGTTTGCTGGTGATGATGGTTGGCGTTGGTAGTGAACGGGCGATTGAGGGGGCTGTGCTGTATTTGATTGCGCATTCTTTCTTTAAAGGCGCTTTGTTTATGGTGGTTGGCACGGTTGATCATGAGGCCGGCACGCGCCAGATTACCAAATTGAGCGGCTTGCGCAGCGCCATGCCGATTACAGCCTTGGCCGCTGCATTAGCGGCCCTTTCCATGTGCGGGCTGCCGCCCTTTATTGGTTTTTTGGCCAAGGAATCAATTTATCACGCTTTGAGCCATGGTGGGGCTTATGAATGGACGATCGCCATTACCGCAATTATCGGCAATGCTCTGATGTTTGGCGTGGCTGCCTCATTAGCCATTAAACCGTTTATGGGCCGCTGGGTTGATCCGCCAAAGGCTGTGCATGAGGGGCCTTTGATGCTGATTTTAGGGCCTGTAACTCTTGCTATTATTGGTTTGGTTACAGCGGTCGCTTTTCTTTCTTTCATGCAGACAAATTTCTTTGCGCCAATGGTCAGTGCGGTTGCGGGCAACCAGGTTTTACTTGATTTGCATTTGTGGGCCGGTTTTAACTCAGCATTGCTTATGAGCGTCGTGACCATTGCTTTGGGCATTTTTGTGTTTATGAAAATGAATGCTTTTAGGACAAGTTTTGATAATCTGTTGGCCTTTATTGGCTGGGGGCCTGATAAGGGCTTTGATCAAGCTATTTGTGGTTTGACCTGGTTTGCGGGCAAAGTGACCCAGACTTTACAAACAGGTGAGATCCGCACCTATATGCGGGTTACATTTTTGGTGACGGCGATTAGCTTGTTGGTGCCAATGTTTATGCTGGATGTGTGGCCCGAAACCCCTGATTTTATAAAACTGCGCCCTTGGGAGATTGGGGTGATTTTGATCGTCTCTTTGGGAATTTTGCAAGTTGTTATCTCTAAAACGCGGTTAACTGCCATTGTCTCTATAGGCATACAAGGTGTTGGGGTGGCGTTGATCTTTATGATCTTTGGTGCCCCTGATTTGTCCTTTACTCAGTTTATGGTGGAGACCTTGTCTGTTGTGATCTTGGCTTTGGTGTTAACGCGGTTGCGGTTGTTGCGGGTTGATCGACGCTCTGGGATTAATGCGGTTATTGATGGATCCATCGCTTTAGCTGTCGGTGTTGGTATTGGAGCCTTGCTTATTAATGTAACCCAAGGACCATTTGATTTGCGCTTGTCTGAATTCTTTGCAAACTATTCTTATGCGATTGCTCACGGGCGCAATATTGTGAATGTGATTTTGGTTGATTTTCGAGCGCTAGACACGCTTGGAGAGATTACGGTGGTGCTCGTTGCTGGGCTCGCAGCTTTGGCTCTTATTCGCGTGCGCTCGTCTCGCCAAGCAACACCTGGGGCTAAATCGCTTGTTTCTTCATCAGGATCAGAAAGGGACGCTTCATGAATACGCTTATTCTTCGCACTGTTGCGCCAATCTTAACCAGCTTGATGGTCATTTTTTCAATTATTGAGTTGCTTTCAGGCCATAACCATCCAGGCGGCGGCTTTATT
>JANQQH010000397.1 GCA_028285025.1 Hyphomicrobiaceae bacterium
GCATTACGTGTGCGCGGGCTCAAAGCGCCGAGCACCACAGCTGCCCCGCCCCTTTGACGGCGCACAAATTCGGCAATCTCATAAACATCTTTAACCGAAAAAGCCACAATTGCTGACCGGCGCGGAAGGCGCGAAATTTTCTTAGGGCCCGCATAGGTTAATTTTGAAAGCCGTGGCCGGGAAACAAAGTTGACCCCGGGCAACAATTGGGTCAGCGCATCGCGCATGGTCTCAGCACCCAACAACAAGGTCTCTTGCGAGCCGCGGGCATGAAACAGCCTATCTGTGAACACATGGCCGCGCTCTGGGTCGCCAGCAAGTTGAATTTCATCAACAGCAACAAACTCCACATCCAAATCACGCGGCATGGCCTCAACTGTTGAAACCCAATAACGCGCATTTTTAGGCTTAATCTTTTCCTCACCGGTAATCAGCGCGACATCAGCTTGGCCAACGCGCTGAACAATCTTATCATAAACCTCACGCGCAAGCAGGCGAAGCGGCAATCCGATAAGACCACTTTGATGCCCAAGCATTCGCTCAATGGCCAAATGGGTTTTACCTGTATTAGTTGGGCCGAGAACAGCAGTCACACTAGAAGCACTGGGGGCGCCATAAAGATCTGAGGCCGGTTGAGAATGAGCCATAAAAGTTCCCAAGATAATTGAAAGGCAGGGTTGAACTCTCTTAAATACCTATAAAAAAGGTCATTATCGCGACCATCTTAAAATAACAACCCATGCAGAGTAAATTTTTTATAACTTATAGAATATGTTTACTACAATCATATTGCAAAATGAGAAACCAATAAAGATAGAGTCTGCGCAACAAATTTATAAATTTTTGTAATGACCAATTAAAAAAGTCTATCAAATCTCTTCAGTTTCTCGTGAGCTCTTATTCCCAGACGGTAAAAAAGACGTATCATAGCAAGTCTGTCAAACGTCATAAGGTAATATTAAAAAAGTCAAATAGGATCTGTCATGTTGCAACATCATAAAATTCTCATAAAGCCGATCTTTTTTTGGGGGGCATTAACCGCTACAGTTTTGTTACTGGCCCTTGTTATAACGGCAAAGGCAGAAACGTCAGATAAAACGCAAACAGCTATTTTTGCTGGTGGTTGCTTTTGGTGCGTGGAATCTGACTTTGATAAAGTACCAGGCGTTCTAAAAACTATTTCAGGCTACACAGGCGGATACATAATAAACCCGTCATATACAGACGTTATCTACGGAAACACAGGCCATTATGAAGCGGTTAAAATCACCTTTGACCCTAAAAAGGTAAGCTACAAACAATTAGTGCATACCTTTTGGCGTACAGTTGATCCAACAGATAGCCGCGGGCAATTTTGCGACCGGGGTGCGAGCTACCGCACAGCCATTTTTGTGAACAATGATCAGCAAGAAGCCATCGCAAAAGCCTCAAAACAACAAGAACAAAGCTCAGGCCCACTAAAGGGTCAAATTGTCACACCCATTTTAAAAGCCAAAACCTTTTACAAGGCCGAAAACTACCACCAAAACTATTATCAGGTGAACAAGGTGCGTTACACCTATTATCGTTCAAGATGTGGCAGAGACAAACGCATCAAAGCCCTTTGGGGAAACCAGGCCTTTCAAGGACTAAAAAAGAAAAACTAATACCCAGGCGGATAATCTAGGTGCTGTTGACAAATTCCATGACTGAATTATTTGGGATATTTTTGGCTACAGCACCTAGAGCGCCACTAATAAAAAAAGCCGACTGACTTAAGCTTTTTAAAGAACTTATTAAAGAACTTAATCGGCTTGTTTTTATTTATGATATTGAAACAAAGAGCGTCAAACGATCACCCTTGCCCTATTTTGCCAATGCAATCACACCAGCTTTCGGGTCACGGACTTTAAAGTTCGCCAATTCAGCTGTTGCTGTGCCAACCATAATCGGAATAACAATTTTATACGGCACATACATTTTCATTTTCGGCAACGGCACCAACCAAACCTCAAGCCCGTTTGATTTACTCATATAAGAAACCGTTTTATTCATCTTATGTCCAGCAATTGGCCGATATTTCGCCCGGCAAACAAAAGCCGTGCGTGACTTGCCGTTAGAAAGACTAGCATAAGCTTTACGTTTATAACTTAAAACCACATCAAACCGATGACGACCATCAAAAATTTGAATCGAGCGATTACAAGCTTTAGACCCATTGGTTAAGCTGGGCGCCTTGTCCGTAAACGCCAACACAGCACTTAAAGGGTCGACCACATTACGCAAATGGGACTTGGTAACTTTAATTCTTTTAGGGTGCGGCCTGGTCGGTGGCACCGCTTTTATCTTCTTAACCCCGGCAGAGGAAAAATTTAATCGAATACGCTCAGCCTTTTTATCAGCTCTGGCGTTAAAAGCATAAATATTGGGCCGCGGTTTAAAAGAGCGAATATAACCATTGCTGGCAAGCGCGCTTTTCCATTGATAAATGCCTAAAAAGGCCTTGAAGTTGGCAGAACCTTGCATTTTATAACGCGCGCCATCTTGAGCAGAGGCAAAACGAAATTCACCGCTGCCAATCGGTGCCGTAATATTATATGTCGCTCGAACAGTGGTTTCCCCGGCCAAAGCTGGCACACCAGTTCCCAGCAGACAAACACCCAAAACGCCAATAGCTCCCTTGCGTAAAAAACGCAAAGACAAGTTTAGCAGTTGTAGGAAAGATAAAAACAAACGCTTAATCATAAATCTATACCCGACCAATAGGCCCATAAATTAAGCGGACTAACGAGCGAACGCACAACAAAAGGCCCTTAAAATCCACCTCTAACCATTTCTAACCTCGCGATTTAACTTTTAAAATCAGTCAAATCTAAGGCTATAGCCAATAGGTGGTACACCATACTACAATGTGGCCGCACTCCAAATAACCATTGCAAAACGGCACACAACTAAATTTCGTATTGACTATAAAGCCATATTCTTCACTGAAAGCTTAACAAACAAAATAAATTTAAAAAAAAGCACCAGGCCCTCTTCTCAAAGCTTGACGCTGCCCCCTAAATAGCCTTATAAAGCTCTCCTAATGCACTTAAAGGTCCTTTGGGTGCATTTGTTGTTTTGAGGTAGGTGCCTTTTAAGGCAAAACCGCCCAAAATGTCTTGCTCAAGCACAATTAAATATGAAGCTCTTTTTGAATAAAGAGAAAAGGCTTAAAAGCTAAAAGCTTTTAAAGAGCCTATTTAAGAAATTAAGGATTTAAAGATCATGTCACGGCGCTGTGAATTAACGGGCAAAACAGTCCAATCAGGCAACAATGTAAGCCACGCGCACAACAAAACCCGTCGCCGCTTTCTGCCCAACTTGTGCAATGTAAACCTTGCCAGCGAAAGCCTCGGCCGCAATTTCCGCCTAAAAATCAGCGCGCATGCTCTGCGCTCAGTTGAGCACCGCGGCGGCCTGGACGCTTACTTGATCAAGGCACGCAAATCAGATTTATCCATAAAAGCACGCCGGATTAAAACCGAGATTGAGAAAAAGACAGCCGCAACGGCGTAAAGCTGTGCTGTAAATTTATAATATTTGTAAAGCCGTAGCTTATTATAAGTTGCGGTTTTTTTGCGAAAACTTGTCCCAGTTCATCTGCGCTTTTGATCTTTTTATTTGACACAGCTCAAGTCAGTTATGAACTGATAAGCGATCAAAAACTATATGTTTAAAGTGGGTCCGCTTCGTGCCATTAACGCGATAATTAATCACCCTAAAAATACTACCTTCAATAACTTTAATATTTTTCTCCCTATAAATAAAAAGATGAAAGAAATTATTTCCACGGATCAAATTTTAATAAGTATTTGCGGACTGGACCAAATTCTTCCTTTGTAATCCACTGAATAACCTTATCATTTCGCATATAAATAATTCCTGAAATCCCGATTCCGGCTAAACTTCCAAATGCATCTTTAGCCCGGGGAAGAATAGATTTACGTAACACGACATTGGCAAGTTCAGAATAAATATACCAGCTACGCGCTCTTATTTCTGTCCCAAATATTTTTACTTTTCCGTGATCGCGGACAAGAAGATATAACCTTTCAATGGGTTTGCCTTTTCGCAATATGACAAATTCTTTCTTGACCCAAACCCTGGATATGGTTGTTCCAATATTAGGTTTTGACTCATTTAATATAAAGTTACGCATTCCATTAATTGGAAAGATGTTGGATGGCGACAATGTGACACGGTTTAAACGCCAGCTGCCATCAGAAATACGAGGAATTTCATGGAAAGGGTTTTTTGCTATACTTAAGGTACCACCAGGAGCAAACCAATAGCGTTTCAGCATTTGATATCCCGTATTTTTTGGTAAAAGCTTGAAGCTTAACAATGCGTCTGAACCATCGGTTGTCTTAATGAAAATGCAATCTACCCGTGGATTAGAAACGGGGTCTTTGGCTATAGCGTTGAAATATTCGTCTCTTTCTTTGTGATTAGGAAGTTTAAAATCCTGTGCACAAAGTTTTTTAATCTTTTTGCGATTTGAAAATAAATCCTTTTGCTGGCGTTCAACTTCTTTGTTGAATTTATCAAGCTTGAATAGTAGATCTTGGACCCCTTTCTCAATGCTTTCCTGGGCGGCTACAGGATGTATAAGATGTGTTAGACCCTGGCTATATGAGATGATTGATAGAATAAGTGTGAAAGCAACAATTAGCATTTTCATTTTTTATTACTCGAAAGAAAAATCACTTTGTGAAAATCGTATAATAGAATTAACTGCTGTCAAGAATATACAAGAGTGAAGTTCAAAAACTCAATTAATTGAAATTTTATATGACTAGGGTGTTTAGCCACACGGTGCGATTGATTGGGCTAAACCTAAATCGATTTGGTTCCTTTTGTCACCATTTAGTGATGTTTTCGTATAGTGTAAGTCTCTTTAAGGTTTTCAGAGTCGTTTTACGAAGTTGTATGCATTTAAGAATGTATAGAGGAGTTCTTTCACTTGTTGGTGTGAAGTGTAGTGGTATCTTTTGACGTTTGCTTGTTTAATAGTACGTTTGAAGAGAAGAGTGCGTTAATGCGGAATTGTTTCCTGCAAGGCGTATAAACAATCATCCAAAGGTAAAAGTATGTGTTTGCGAAAGGCCACAACGATAACCTCTTCTTCCGACGTTAACACCATATAACGCGGGCTTTTAGAGTCCATCTTGGTCATGAACAAAGGTTCGCTTCTTCCACTTGGTAACCGCC
>JANQQH010000422.1 GCA_028285025.1 Hyphomicrobiaceae bacterium
ACTTGTCTGCGCTTGATCAGGTGCTCTTTAAAGGGCTTATGACACAACGCGTTTCGGCTTTGGTTCAAGGTCTTGAAAGTGTGCGTGACCAACTTGAGGAGGGTGCTGCGAAGTTTTATAAATTGGTGTTGGGCCAAGAGGTGCCTTTAGCCTGTTTAGACAGTTGGGATTTTATTAGTGAGACTTTTTATATTATGGGTTTGGCCGATGCCAAACAAAGACGGGCAGAACATGTGATTAAGGATTTTGTTGGGGCCAAACCTGTTGATGCTTTAAAAGGAATTGTTCAACGCTCACCGCAACTGTATTGGGCTTTTCTTGACATTGCTCATCAATTTAATGCTTTTTCTGGTGCTCAATCAGCTCAGTTGAACCAGGATATTGAGGGACTGCGTTTATATGAAGGGGAAAAGGGAAATACAGTTTTAAAATTTGGTTGGCGCGTTCAAGGCCGTGCTAAAGCTTTGCTTGAAGCATGCAAGGGGTAAAGGATTTGTGATTTTCCTGAAACTTGTTTTTGGTTCTGACCATATTGATCTTAAGCATAGCAACAGGGTTTTTATTGCAAAAATGCGCTGTTTTCATTATTTTGTATCTGGAAATAGAGTTGTTTTCAGTGAATTTTCAATCTCTTGAGGGGGAGGCTGTGATTTCACCATGATGGGTGATATCTATGGTTGTCGGCGATGAAAAACTATTATCGGCCAAAATGATTGTTGTGGCTTTGTTAACCATAAAAATTGGTCTGAATGG
This sequence comes from Hyphomicrobiaceae bacterium, assembly GCA_028285025.1. Lineage (GTDB taxonomy): Bacteria > Pseudomonadota > Alphaproteobacteria > Rhizobiales > HXMU1428-3 > HXMU1428-3. The sequence goes on from JANQQH010000422.1 coordinate 754, forward strand.
TTTTGCTTTGTTTAATGGTTTTTTTAACCCCGGTGTTGTTTTGTCGCAAATAAAACCACAGGCCGTTTTTATTTATCAATCTTTACAAAACTATATTCTTTATTTTTCACTTGATACGGTGATTATTTTGATTGGAATCATAGGCTATTTCTTATTTTATAAGCATCGGTGGTATTTTTTAGTGCCTTGTTTGTTTTTGTCTCTTGGCTTAGGTCTTATGCTTGGGGAGCGGTTTTAGATTTTTTACTTTTCAAGCCATTTATCGGTTTGATTGTGTCGGTGTTTGATGAGATAACCGCTTAACATTTCTTTCCTTGTTACTTTTATTTTTATCTATGAGGCTTTAATGACGCCAAGGGTTTTGCAAGTTATTCCTGAGCTGAATACAGGCGGGGCTGAAAAAACTGTTCTGGAGATGACGCAAGCTCTGCACGATGCTGGTTGGCACTCTTTAGTAGCTTGTCAGGGCGGGGTGCTTGTTCGGCAAATTGAAGAGGCGGGGGGCAAAGTTTTTTCGCTTGGTTTAAAGAGCAAAAACCCTTTTACGATTTGGCAAAATGGATATCGTTTGGCTCGGTTGATTAAAGAGCAAAACATTGATCTTATTCATGCACGCTCTCGCGCTCCTGCTTGGAGTGCTTTATTAGCAGCCAAGAAAACCAATGTTGCGTTTGTCACCACTTATCATGGTGCACACAGTCAGCGCACTTTCTTAAAGCGGTTTTATAACAGCGTGATGGCGCGCGGGGATGTGGTGATTGCAAATTCTGATTATACAGCCCAGCAGATTGAGACATATCATGGCCTCTATATTCAACATATGGAGACAATTTATCGAGGGGTTGATTTAGAAAAGAACGATTTAGGGGCCGTTAGCCTTGAGCGCCAGCAGGCTTTGCGTGGGCAATGGGGTGTTAGCGAGGACACCAATGTTATATTGCAGCCAGCGCGGCTGTCTCGCCGCAAAGGGCAAAGTGATGTGATAGCAGCCATGGCTGATTTAAAACGGCAAGGGCTGTTAAAAAATGTGGTTGTGATTATGGCTGGCGGTATTGAGGGCAATGAGGCCTATCATGACGAGCTGCAAA
>JANQQH010000428.1 GCA_028285025.1 Hyphomicrobiaceae bacterium
GCAAAACCTTAAGCAGGCTGCTTAATATCAATCAGTAGATGAGCCAGACTCTCGCTTAAACAAAACTCTTATAGGTCCAGATATCTTTGACGACGGACATGTTCGCTCAATTGATTTTGAGCACGATAAAAGTTCTTGCAACACATACACAAGAAACGTGCCAATCGCGATTTCTTCTATAAAGGATAAAATAGGGGCTACAAGGACTATTTCAGAAGGTTTTGGGACGTTAATACGCACACCGTTACGATGAAATATTAAGCAAATGCTCATAAATTTATCAATTTGTTAACCTGTGAAGATTGGTTTCCCATTGGGTCCCAATTTTAATTTGATTGAGAGCGCGATCAGGCTTGCAATTGGTGCGAAGAACCTTTTAATTTGCATAAGGCTGATCAGTTTTACAGGTGCTCGATTGTTTAGATTTATCAAACTCAATTCGTTGGTTTCTTGTTTCTCCTATGTTAAAAAGTGGATTTAGGGACATGGCTGAGCCTGGCGTTTTATCAAAAAATTGGGTGGCAAAATTAGATCTCGAATTGGCAGATAACGGGGGTAAAACGGTTTTAAAACACCGTAAGCACCAAGGGCCCTTGATGGTACAAAAACCATTTTACCCTGAAGGGGAGCTTTGCCATCTTTATGTTTTGCACCCGCCTGGCGGTGTGGTTGGCGGCGATCAGCTAGAAATCAATCTTACCCTTCATGGCCAGGCCCAAGGGCTAATCACAACGCCAGGCGCAAACAAGTTTTATCGCAGTTCTGGTCAGTTTGCACATTTAAATCAATTTATAAATCTGAGCGGCCAGTCCAGTCTTGAATGGATGCCCCAAGAAACCATTTATTTTTCCGGCTGTCAGGTGCAAGTTAAAACGGTTGTTAATCTGAATGAGGGGGGCCATTTTTCTGGTTGGGAAATAAGTTGTTTTGGCCAGCCAGCAAGTGACGTTGCCTTTGAAAAAGGGATTTGCCACCAACATTTTGAAATTTGGCAACAAGGGACCCCTTTGTTTATGGAGCGCAATAAAATTGGTGGGGGGCAAGACATCTTGGCTGCCAGTTGGGGTCTGCAAGGCTATACAACATTGGGCACGTTTATTGTCGCGCCGGGCACGCAGACGATGCTTGAGATGGTGCAAAACTTAAATTTAAAAAACAAAAATGAGGATGTATCTCAAGACGGGATTGTCACAGTCACGTTGCTTGATAATAGTCTTGTCTGCCGGGCAATGGCATATGAAGCGCAATGGGTGAAACACAAATTTAGTAAAATTTGGAAAGTGCTGCGCCCGCGTACAATAAAGAAAGAGGCAATTTTGCCGCGTATTTGGTCAACTTAAACTGAGAGCGAATAGTGTTATGGAACTAACACCAAGAGAAAAAGATAAATTGCTAATTTTCACCGCTGCCCTTTTGGCAGAGCGGCGCAAAGAAAAGGGTTTGAAATTAAATTACCCTGAAGCTGTAGCTTATATTTCTGCCGCCATTATGGAAGGGGCGCGTGAAGGAAAAACTGTTGCGCAATTAATGTCGGAAGGAACCCAGTTGCTTGGGCGCGATGATGTCATGGAGGGCATTGCGGAAATGATCCATAATGTGCAGGTTGAAGCAACCTTTCCAGATGGGACCAAATTGGTCACTGTCCATAACCCGATTTTCTAAAGGATGAAGACGCATGATACCTGGGGAATATTTTATTGACCATGGGGATATTGAGCTCAATGAGGGGCGCCGAACGATGACCATCAAGGTTGGCAATAGCGGCGATCGTCCCATTCAAGTGGGCTCGCATTACCATTTTTATGAAACAAATAAGGCCTTGCAGTTTGAGCGTGAACAAACAAAAGGGTTTCGATTAAACATTCCAGCCGGCACAGCGGTTCGGTTTGAGCCCGGCCAAAGCCGCGAGGTTGAATTGGTCAGTTATGCCGGCGATAAAAATATCTATGGCTTTAACGGCCAAATCATGGGTCAGCTTTAGTTGGGCCAAATAGAATTGGGAAAGTATGGTTTTATGAGCAAAATCAATAAGCAAGCTTATGCAGAAATGTTTGGCCCAACCACGGGGGACCGGGTCCGGCTGGGAGACACTGAGGTTATCATTGAGGTTGAAGATGATAAAACTGTTTATGGCGATGAAGTAAAATTCGGTGGTGGTAAAGTCATTCGCGATGGGATGGGCCAAAGCCAA
>JANQQH010000429.1 GCA_028285025.1 Hyphomicrobiaceae bacterium
CGCGGCACTTTGAAAGACGCCATGAACGAAGCCCTGCGCGATTGGGTCACCAATGTTGAAGATACCTTTTATATCATCGGCACCGCGGCTGGGCCCCACCCTTACCCGGCTTTGGTACGCGTTTTCCAATCTGTAATTGGCCAAGAAGTTAAAACCCAAATGATGGAAGCGGAAGGGCGCTTGCCTGATAGCCTTGTAGCTTGTATTGGCGGCGGCTCAAACGCAATTGGCCTATTCCACCCCTTCCTGGATGACGCTGATGTCGACATTTACGGCGTCGAAGCGGCCGGTAAAGGGCTTGAAGGGTCTGAACATGCCGCCTCGCTCAATGGCGGAGAACCTGGCGTTCTACACGGTAACCGAACATATCTTTTGCAAGATGGTGATGGCCAGATTGTTGAAGGCCACTCCATCTCTGCAGGGCTCGATTACCCTGGCATTGGGCCCGAACATGCTTGGTTAAAAGATGTCGGCCGGGTCAATTATGTCTCTGCAACTGACAAAGAGGCCCTGGAAGCGTTCCAGCTTTGCTCAAAGCTTGAAGGGATTATCCCAGCACTAGAGCCTTCCCATGCCCTGGCCTATGTTTCCAAACTGGCCCCAACCTTGCCTGCCGATCATTTGTTGGTCATGAACCTGTGTGGGCGTGGTGACAAGGATGTGTTTGCCGTGGCTGAGCATTTGGGCGTTGAGATTTAACCATTAGAGACAATAACAATGACAAAACCGACCCGAATAGACGCTTGCTTTGAGCAACTGAACGCCCAAGGGCGCGCCGCTTTGATCACCTTTATCACCGCTGGCGACCCGACTTATGAGGTCTCTCTCGACATTTTGCTTTCCTTGCCCGATGGGGGCGCCGATATCATTGAATTGGGCATGCCTTTTTCAGACCCTATGGCCGATGGCCCAGCCATTCAGCTTGCTTCTGAGCGGGCGCTAAAGGGTGGGCAAACCATGGTCAAAACATTGGAAATGGTACGCAGCTTCAGAGAAAAACATGCCAATGTGCCTTTGGTTCTAATGGGCTATTACAACCCAATTTATCGCTATGGGCCGCTAAAATTTGTCAAAGATGCAAAAGAAGCCGGCGTTGACGGACTGATTATTGTCGATGTGCCGCCAGAGGCCCACGATGAGCTTTGTCTGCCAGCCATTGACGCCGGGCTTAATTTTATTCGCCTGCCAACGCCAACAACTGATGGCGAACGGTTGCCTGTTGTGCTACAAAATACCAGTGGGTTTCTTTATT
>JANQQH010000148.1 GCA_028285025.1 Hyphomicrobiaceae bacterium
CCAACACGCCATCATGTTCACAAAATCAAACCACGCGGTCTCGCGAGTAGATTTTTCCAACAAAAAACGCCCATTGGGCGACAAAGCAATATCTGCATAAACAGAAAAGTCTGAAAGTGTCGGCGCGCGAAGAACCAACCGCTCAGTTCGCAATGTCGGGATAAAACGGGAAAGGCGCTCAGCCAGGCCAGAAGCTACCGATAAAGTTGAAGGTCTTTCATGATGTGGCAACATATGGAACCCCAAAGAAAACTTCCCCTATTCTATTAGAACAACCTATATAATAGGGGACTGGAAAGGGAACAAAAAGTCTCCATCACGGACATCCAAATGCCACATGGAAAAATTTTGGCAAAAGACTACAAAATGTGCTGGGCTGTTTTTCTCTTACCGATTTTGGTAACCCCTCATATAATTCTCTCATATTACCGCCAGAAATAACCCCCCGACCATCAAGGATTGGCTCACGAACCAAGGGTGCTGAAATGACCTTCCCCTGCATTACAATTGCGATTTGTTTACCTAAATTTGCCCTCGTTACATCACCAAAACGTTTTTTCGCCGTTTCTGACAAGAAGAAACCTAGTTCCTCTCCCTGTCCTTGAGAAGACATGATTAGAGAAACCCGAATAAAATCTTTTTCTGTAAAAATAGGGGTTTTCTTAACAATAAAATCTTCACCATAAACGCTAGGCAAAACCATATAAATCACAGGAAGATCGTCAGGAGCACCAGAGCCCTTTTTGATTGTACTATGAACAAGATGCACACTAAGAACCACAGGAGCTTGCCGGTCATCAGCAGGAGACGAGGACGAAAAAAATATACCAAAGAGAAACAACACACTTAGAAAAAGTGATCCAGAAACAATGTTACTGCACATAGTCCCTCCCATAAGGATATTAAAAAATCATGCAACGCAATAGAAAGTACGGACAACCCAAAATAAAAAAAGCAATTGCTCATAATCGTCCAAATGAACTCAAAGCCTCCACCTAATCACGCCACAAAGCCCCTTAATTTCCATGGTGAGATTTTTGCATTTTTAGACCCCTTGTCAAGGGCGCGGAGCGCTAGGTGACCCCCTTGACAAGGGGTCTAAAAATGCCAAAGTCTAACCATGGAAGTTAAGGGGCGGTTCGGATCTTTCAAAAGAGCTATTATTGGCTCCCCTCATCTTCTTCAGCCAGCGCTTCCGGCCCAAATTTCTCAGCGATATAATTTTGGAAATACTCATCAAGCATCGGCAAACCTTTGGCAAACCGCTTAAAGTCATCCCGCGCAATCCACAAACAAATCGAGTTTTCCGTCGCCCGCACCCGGCCTGTCCGCTGGGCCCGCCCAAGAATAATCCGTTCACCAAAATGCTCCCCTGGCCCATAGGTTCGCTGCACTTTTTCCCCCGTCTCAGGGTCTTCATAGACCAACTCAAAGCCCCCTTCCATCACCGTATAAAACCCATCAGCAATCATGCCCCGGTCAAACACATTATCGCCTTTACGAAAATGCATATATTTGGTCGCCGGCTTGGTCGGCGCTTCAATAAGAGAAATATTGCGCGGCACAAAGGAATGCAAAATCCAGTTTAACAACACCCGCACCTTGGTCACAAACCCTGGCAAGAAGGACAGATAAAAAGAGCGCCATAACAACCAGGCAAGCATGCCCTTAAGCTTAATTCCGTTGACCTCAGCCACAGCTTTCGACGCTCCCAGCGACGCCAGCGCCCCTTGGCTAACATAAGCAAACTCTTTTAACTCCCAACCCTTTAACACCCGGCGAAGATTGGCCCCCAACTGCTTGCCCTCGCGCACAGCAAACTGCGCCGTTGGCGGGGCAAAGTGGTGGCGTTCGCTAGGCTCATCATTCATCGGGATCAGAGCAGCATCTCCCAGCGCCCACACATTTTCCTTACCCGGCACCCGCATACAGCGGTCAACTTTAATCTTGCCCCATTGCATCTCCAACCCAAGCTTTTCAACCAGCTTGTTTGGCCCGGTCCCAATGGTGGCTACCAACGTCTTTGTTGGAATAATCTGTCCATCAGTAAGTTCCGCACTGTTGCCGGTAGCAGAATTCACCCCCGCACCAGTCATCACCTCAATGCCGTGTTTTTCAAGTTGTTCTTGCGCATAAACGCCCAAAGACTCAGGCAATTCCAGTAAAATCCTATCTGCAAATTCAATCAGCTTCACCTTCACTTCCTCAGGTGAAATATTGGGAAAATAGCGCAGCGACTTATCAATCAGATGCTTAACCTCGCCCACAGTTTCCACCCCGGAAAAGCCACCGCCAACCACCAAAAAGGTCAGCAAACGCTTCTTAATCTCAGGCACTTGAGCTACATCGGCGTGCTCAAGGCAACGAATAACATGGTTGCGCAGCGTAAAAGCGTCCCCCATATATTTCATGGTCAAGGCATGCTCAGTAAGCCCAGGAAAACGAGACAAATCTGCACTTTGCCCCATCGCCAACACCAGGTGATCATATGAAATCTCAACCGGCATACGCCGCGTGCCCTGCAAAACGGTCAAGACTTTATTGTCAAAATCAATCTTGATCACTTCAGCCAAGCGCACTTGCACTTTTTTGAGCAACAAGCGCAAAGAGGTAATCGCATCAGACGAATTAATGCCCCCACCCGCAACTTCTGGCAAAAGCGGCTGAAAAACAAAATAATTGTCTTTATTAATGAGCTCGATGTCAGCCTCATCACCTATTTTCCGGCGCAATTCTTTAGCGGCAAACACACCAGCAAACCCGCCACCAACAATCACAACTTTTGCCTTGGCCATATATGGAAACCTCTAGCAGCTTTTCTTCGATTTATTATGAGAGCACTCTAGTCAAAGGCTTAATTCATGTCTATATACTTATGCTCTAACTCTTAAGAACCAAATTAGACCTACAAATGAAAATACCGGCACAACAGAACCGGTATTTCATTAGTCAAAGAATGCGTAAAATCATCGTAGATCTAAATAACGGCTATTGACCCAGCCAACATGACCACGCCACATGACCTGGCACCAGTCAGAACCATAGCGCTTAATTTTACACCGTTTGACCCAAACATTGCGTGCATGGCTAGGAATAGACCACACAACCCGTGAATGGCTAGCCGGCCAGCGGCGCATATTCAAGCGGTCCCAATAGGCAACATGGACCACATCGGCATTGCGATAAACTTTATAACCGGCAGCCTGAGCTGATTGAGGCAAACTGGTAACAACAAACAAACCAGCAACGAACAAAGCACCTGTTAAAACAAATTTTCTTAAAGTCAACATTAGTCATCTCCACAAAATAAAAAACAATCAAAGCACCCCGCCGATTGAAGCCCAGCCTATAAAAAGGTGGCTGAATGTTTTTTGAGCAAATCATTCATTTTTCATTCATCGAGAATACAAGGTGCCCACAAAAGCCATTGCGAGACCAGACAAGTTCAGTTAGAGTGCGAAAAAATCACTTGAAGGAAGTGACAACATCCACGTCAAGCGATAACCTACCAAACAAGCACCCGTAGCTCAGCTGGATAGAGCGCTGCCCTCCGAAGGCAGAGGTCGCACGTTCGAATCGTGCCGGGTGCGCCACTCCCTTAGGAGTGGTCGCTCCCACAACAAAGAATCCGTTCGAACTTTGTTCGATAAGGCGCGCCATTCTAAAACCTTTGAAATCATTAAATAATTTTCGAAATGGTGTGTATCGAACACCATTAATTGCAGTCGCTCATAGCCCTAAACAGTTTGTGAACGTTTCGAAAAACTGGGGGCAAAGTTTACTGCTGTCCAACAATCAAAGCATGATCGTGCGAATGCGTAGAGAATCAACCAAGATAAAATTCTTCACCAATGTGTTGGACAGAGTGCGTAATTAAAGAAAACAGAGAAATCCGTAAACCCCTATCGTCAAGAGAGTTGCCCCGTATTCATGACTAGCGACGAAAAGCAATAACTTATGCAAAAAGTCGGTCCGCTCGAACATCTAGATTTTGTAAAAAAAGTTCCAACGCTTCCACCTGCTCTGGCTGAAATCTTAA
>JANQQH010000460.1 GCA_028285025.1 Hyphomicrobiaceae bacterium
GCTTGTCATTGCTCGACCAAGCTTTTGCAAGAGCAGGAAAAACAGATATCACCGCCACTGACATTCGCTCCATGCTGGGGTTAGCAGATAGAGCTGAAATTTTGGCATTGTTAAAAGCCATCTTTAAAGGGGAAGCGCAAACAGCCCTCACAACTTTTCGTACATTCTACGAAAATGGCGGCGACCCGCAACAGATCATCGCTGATATGGCCGAGGCCGTCCATTCTGTCACGCGCAGTAAAGCTTTAAACAGCCAGCAAGGCAATGACGACCAACCAGAAGCGGTCCAAAAAGAAATTGAAGAAATGGCCCTTTCTTTGTCGCATGCAGTATTACACCGTGCCTGGCAAACCCTGTTAAAGGGCTATGACGAAGTGGGTAATGCCCCCAATCAGTTAAGCGCAGCCGAAATGGTATTGCTGCGCCTCACCTATATGAGCGACTTGCCAAGTCCAGGTGATCTCATCACCGCATTAAAGAAAGCAAAAGATACCCCCATTAATGCGCCTGACCACAACAAGACTGAGGGATCACAAGATCAGTCCAAAGCCAGCCATACGCAAACACAAGGCCCTAAAGGCCGGGTGATTAATGGGCCAGAGCATCAATGCGAACCCGATATATTTCAAGACCCACAAACAACCCCGCAGGCTAAAAGTCAAGCCGCCCCTTTCTTGCAAAGTTTCCAAGATGTGCTAGCGCTCATCGGTGAGCACAGGGATGTGAAATTAAAACTGCAAGTTGAAGAATATGCCGAGCTGGTCAATTTTGCCCCTGGCCGCATTGAATTGCATATGCTAGAGGGCGCAGATGATGGGTTTGTCAGTGATCTGTCCAACAAGCTTACCCGCTGGACAGGCCAGCGCTGGATGGTGGCCTTGTCACATGCACGCGGCCAACAAACCATTGGCCAACAGCGCCGCGCGCAAGAGCAAAAGGAACTAGAGCAAATCAAATCTCACCCAACAGTTGAAGCGGCTATGAAAGCGTTTCCAGGAGCCCAAATAACCGACATTAAGCCCTTAGATGAAGATGAGAGCAAAGACTAAGGCATCTGAGCCTTTCAATTTAACACTTAATCACAAAAGGCAAGAGGGTCTCCTCTTGAAAACACAACATGTTCGACATAATGAAAAAAGCCAAAGAGCTTCAAACCAAAATGGCGCAAATTCAAGAAGAGCTTGCCCAATCAGAAATTGAAGGCTTGAGTGGCGGCGGTATGGTCAAAGTGATCTTAAACGGCAAAGGCGAAATGAAAGGCTTGAGCTTAGACCCAAACCTTCTTAAAGAAGATGAAGCTGAAATCCTAGAAGACCTCATAATCGCTGCCCATCAAGACGCCAAAACCAAAGCCGAAGAACACGCTGCCGAAAAAATGAAAGAAGCCACCGGCGATCTCCCCATTCCTCCGGGCATGAAATTATTCTAAATGGGATGCCTAACCTTGTCCTTAAATCTCATGGTGAGACTTTTGCATTTTAAAAACGCTTGTCAAGGGCTCACAGAGCTTGTACCACCCTTGACAAGCGTTTTTAAAATGCGAAATTCTTATCATGAGATTTAAGGACAGCTCTCAGAACATCCATGGCGCGCAACGTTACCGGACCAGAAATAGAACAATTGATCAAGCTCATCTCCAAGCTCCCCGGCTTGGGGCCGCGCTCGGCCCGCCGCGCCGCTTTGCATCTGATTAAGAAAAAAGACCAGGTGATGGTGCCCCTGGCCAGCGCGCTGAATGAGGCAATAGAGAAAATTGTTGAGTGCAGCGTATGCGGCAATGTGGATACCAGCAATCCGTGCTCGATCTGCACTGATGAGCGCCGTGACCGCTCGCTAATCTGTGTTGTTGAAAGCGTCGGCGATCTCTGGGCACTAGAGCGGGCAGAGGTGATAAAGGGCCAATATCATGTGCTTGGCGGCACCCTGTCCCCACTAGACGGCATCGGGCCTGAAGATTTAAGATTAGGCAAACTGATCGAGCGGGCAAGTGAGACTGAAGTTACCGAAGTTCTGCTGGCCTTAAACGTCACAGTCGAAGGCCAATCCACCGCTCATTACATCACCGAACAACTCATCCCCTTAGGCGTCAAAACCTCCCGCCTGGCCCACGGCGTGCCCGTTGGCGGCGAGCTGGATTATTTGGATGAAGGCACACTTGCTGCTGCGATTAAGGCAAGAAAAGAGCTGTAAAGCCACAAGTTATTTCCTGTAGATTCTACTTAATTACCAGAAAAGAAAAAATATTTTTTTCAATATTGTTAATAGTGGATTATAGTTAAGTATAACTTTGTTCAGGAGCGTAGTGTGGAGCTGGAAGAGCTAATAAAGTCAATTATAGGGCACAGATTTGCTTTTATTATTGTACCAATTATTGTTGGTATCATAGGTTATTTGCTAAGTTTTATCTGGAAAGGAATAATGTGGGTTTGGAGATATTTTTCTAGAGTCCAAACGGCCCTAAATGCTGTTGCCCAAAAGCGCGAAAATGGAACTCTTCGTGAGGGCGATGGCTTATGGACAGCACTACCAATTGAACATCCAGACAATTATCAAACCCATTTAGAAGCTGCAAAAGTCTTATCTATTGTCAATTTAAAAGGCGGGGTTGGTAAAACCACAATAGCAGCAAATTTAGGGGCCTGCATGGCTCAGCAATTAAATGAAGGAAAAATAGGGTCGGAACAAAAAAGGGTTTTACTAATTGACCTAGATTTTCAAGGTACCTTGTCAGGTATGGCTAAACCGAAGGACGATATCTGGCCCCCTAAAGATGTAGATTCACATGCAACAAGACTTATTAGCAATGCATTAAACTCTGAAAACATAATTGACTTACGTTATACAGCTGATGAGCGAGAATTATTGGAAATCATTCCCTCTTATTATGAGCTCGCCCAGGCTGAAAACCGTTTAATGATTGAATGGTTATTAGGGACCCAAGAAAATGATATTCGTTATACCTTGGCAAACATCCTGCACAGACCGCAAATAAGAAATCGATACAGTCTAATTATTATAGATTGTCCTCCACGATTGACCACTGCTACAATCCAAGCCTTATGTGCCAGTTCTCATTTGTTAATTCCCACCATTATGGATTTAGCTTCCGCTGGTGCAGTTAATAGCTTTGCCAGGCAGGTTGAGACATATAAGAAAAAAAAGATGTGTCCTTATATTCAACATATTGGAGTTGTAGGATCTATTGCTAATCCGGTGGAAAATTTTGATCAACAAATTATAGACCTTAAGGCTTTACTAAATAGCAGCTGGGAGAATGGGGGAGTTGACGGAGTTGTTACAGTTTTAGACCAAAACACTTTTATCCCCAGATATAAGAGAATAGCTGAAAATTATGGCAGAGGAATCGTTTATCCTACGGACGGTGTAACCAATCAAGATATTAAAATAAATGAAGCGATTGAAAATTTAGCTACAATAGTTCGCAGAAAGATGAATTTGTAAAAAACAGGTTTCATTAAAAATAAAGGCTTTTCACAAAATGAAAGCAAAGGAATTTGGACAATTTATAGAAACTTTCATCACTTTGTTAAATGATGTTGGCGCTGATGAAAGCACTAAAGCTTGGGAGCAAACATTACCTCTGTTTGAACAAAACCCTGAGGCTACAGTTGTCCAGCTAACCAAGGCAATATCTAAAATTTCACCAACATCTGAAGTTACAGGGATCCAAGCTGCTAAACTCATTAGTATGATCCCGAGCCTGATAAGTTTTTTACAAAAACCAGCCAAAAAAGCTTATATTATTGATTGTGAGAAACTAAAAACGGCATTGTTACCGTTTGAAAATATTGCAATCTCTGAAATAGTTCAAAGCACTCTTAATGATATAAAATTTGAAGAGCAAAAGAAACTTCAAAAAGAATTAGAAAAGCAGCAAAAACAACAAAAAGAAGCTGCCTTGATTAATCATTATGTTTCTAAATTAGAAAGCTCTTTAGGAAATGCTGAAAAGTTTCCAGCCATAGTAGAAGAAATTAAAGAAAAAAATAAAGGTGGTAAAAACGCGGAACTTTCAGTAGCCGCCATTAAAAAGATTGCTCATGAATTTACGCGGGCATTAATGAGTGAACTAAATAGTAAAGCAAAAGCTCTTGCAGCCATAAATTATCGTCATGAAACTTTAATGATTGGCCGGGCTAAGTCTCAAGCTACTGGGGATCGAACTGCAGCTTAGAGGTTTTCCTTCTACCACTGCGACAAAATCTTAAACTTATGCGCGGTGCGCAAATCTTGTGCCCACTTGGTTCTAATCTCATCTAATAAGTCTTGTTTTTTCGATGACAGCGGCACCAGCCCCATAAACTCTTGTGCAATTGCCTTGAGTTCTTTCAGGCGCACTTGCTTGTCAGCCCCAACCGATTTTAGCGCTGTAATAAAATCAGCCTCAGAATTGCCAGAGGCCTTTAAAGACTGCACATGGTCCTCAACAACCGCCTGGCGCAAACCGCTTGCACCTCCTGATGACCGTTTCGCAGGTGCACCGCTCTTACCCTCCAAGCCAGCGCGTGCCTTTTTGCAAAAGGCATCCACCGTCATGTGTTCATGCCCATCCATCAGCGCGATGAGTTTTTCAAAATCTTGCACTGCCTTTTTGGCGTCCCATTCTTCAAGAACCGGAACCAATTTCTCAAGGCCAGATTTCAGAGCTTTAACTTTCATGCAAAACTACTCTCCCGCCAGCACTTTCATCTTGGCCGCTTCCACCTCAGCTTCCCAACCAAGCTCGCGCGCGATTTGGCCGCCCAGCAATTCAAACATCATTTTAACTTCAGGGTTATTGTTCACAAGAAAAGAAATATTATTACCAGCACTCTGGGCAATCGCTGCCTTTTGTAAAATCGGGGTTTGCTCATAAATGCGAAATCCAGGGCCAGAGTTCCAAAATTGTGAAGATTGCTGGCGCAAATAATCGAGCGCCCGTTTTTCATAATTTTGAAACCCCCGTTGAGACACTTTTGAAGGCACCACCCCTAACAGTCGCAATTGCGGGTTAAGCTCGCGTTGATATTCACTAAACACTTCAAGCGTGTTCAACGTTGCCTCAATAGAAAGATTATCCAGAATGGTCGGCACCAACAAATGGGTGCTCGCGCATGCTGCATTCACCACAGCTGTGCCAGGCCGGGGCGGGGCGTCAATAATCATCACATCAAAACTGTTTTGAAAAATATCTGAGCTGAGATGTTTATGAAGGTTATAGCGGATCTCTTGGCTCATGCCGCTATACCAACGCAAAAGCATGCAATTTTCTGCGTCATTCAACTCATAAAAGGCAGGAAACAGACGGCAGTTATGAAAAAGCCCGCCCAGCCGCTCAGACTGATTCAGAACTTCCTCAGCAGATTTATTATCAAACAACAAAGAATTGGCCGACAAATCAGGATGCGCAACTTGCATAGCATTCATGACCATGTCTGTCAGGGTGCCCTGATAGTCAAAGTCAATCAGCAAAACTTTCTTGCCAATGCTATCAAAATAAGCTGCCAAGTTGGCAGCAACCGTGGTTTTGCCCACCCCGCC
>JANQQH010000497.1 GCA_028285025.1 Hyphomicrobiaceae bacterium
TAAGTTTTGACTTCAACGAGAGGTAAAAAAGAGGTAAAAAAATTGGTGGCCACACCCGGAATCGAACCGGGGTACACGGATTTGCAATCCGCTGCGTCACCACTCCGCCATGTGGCCCTTATCTCAAAAAATGTGAGAAGCACACCTAATCCTTTTGTTATAGGTTTTGTCAATGATTTTTTTAGCCTCTTTGGTGTGAATTTTTACTTGCGTGGGGATATGTCGCCTTTTCTTGCAACTCGCCATCGGTTACTTTATGTCCTACTTTTTAGATCGAGTCGTTTGTTTGCGGACTGGTCCATGCGTGGACTATTGTTTAGTGAGGGTGTTATGGCAGATTATGCAGCTTTAAGACGCAATATGGTGGATTGCCAATTGCGCCCAAATGACATTACAGATTTACGTATTTTAGGCGCTATGGACCAAATTCCCAGAGAGGCGTTTGTTCCAGATCATTTAAAATCGCTTGCCTATGCAGATCGCGAAATTGAGCTGGTTGGGCGCCATGAAAGCCGCGGCCCACGGTTTATGGTCACTCCTTTGACCTTGGCTAAATTGGTGCAGATGGCAGACCTTAAGCGGGATGACTTTGTTTTAGATGTTGGTTGTCTAGCTGGTTATTCTTCAGCTGTTTTGGCCGATTTGGCGGGTTCTGTGGTGGCCGTTGAAACTGTGCCTGAATTTGTTAAGCAAGCTTCCCAAACTTTAAGCGATTTGCAGATTATGAATGTGGCGGTTGTCGAAGGGGGCTTGGCGCAGGGTCAAGCTGGGCAAGGGCCTTATGATGTGATCTTGATCAATGGTGCCGTTGAAACTGTTTCTAAAGACTTGCTTGAGCAGCTTAAAGATGGTGGTAGGCTTGTGACTGTGGTGATCGAAGAGGGCTTTGGGCGGGCAACTAGTTTTGTTCGCACCGGCGGTGTTGTCTCGAATGCGAGAAATGGTGATTTATCTGCCCCTTTGTTGGCTGAATTTACTGCTAATGAAGAATTTGCTCTCTAAATTCAATAGATTTTAGGATTCTGCGTGAAATTTGGGGACTTTTGGCCACAAAGACCATTTTTTGGGCCTGATTTATTGTAAAATCTGGTTAAGCCACTTAATTAACAAAAATTATGCTTAGAGCATGCTTAAGTGATTTTGTATTCGTTCGTTTGACTGTTTTAGAGTTGCCAAATGGATTTTGTCTTAATGCTCAATAAGAGTTAGCGTGAATTTTGGGTTCACTTTAAGCTAAAAACTATATAGAAAATAATTGCTTTAGGTTGTTTTCTTCAAGAGGTTTGTTAAACAATGTCTTCGCCCCCTCCTCATCATCCCTATCAAGGCCGCATGAGACAACAGCCTATGTCGACTGCCGGGATGCGGCGCTCTGGGCGCAATATGGGCCCGCGGCGGCCAATGGGTGGCCCGCCTGCCAAAAAGCCAAAACGCAAGGGTAGCTGGGTTCTCAAGCTGGTGGGCTTTTTATTTACTGCTGCTTGTATTGGTTTTTTTGCTGTCTCGGGGGCTGTGGCCTATTATGTATGGGACGTCACCAAAGATTTGCCTGATTATGAAGTGTTGGCAAAGTATGAACCGCCTGTGATGACGCGGATCCATGCCAATGATGGCAACTTAATTGCTGAGTATGCGCAAGAGCGGCGGATCTATGTGCCGATTAATGCCATTCCAGATAAAATTATCCAAGCCTTTTTGTCTGCTGAAGATAAGGATTTCTTTGAACATGATGGCCTAGATTATAAAGGCATTATGAGGGCCGTGATTACCAATATCAAAATTTTGGTGAGTAAAAGCGGGAAGCGGATGATTGGTGCCTCGACCATCACTCAGCAGGTGGCCAAGAATTTTTTGTTGACCAATGATCGCAATATCGACCGTAAAATTAAAGAAGCTGTTTTGGCCCGCCGGATTGAGCGGGCTTTTACCAAAGAGCAAATCCTTGAGCTTTATTTGAATGAAATCTTTTTTGGGCTGCGCTCGCATGGGATTGCGGCGGCCGCGTTGAATTATTTTGGTAAGTCTTTAGAAGAAATCACTTTGGCGGAAGCGGCTTACCTGGCCTCTTTGCCCAAAGCGCCGAATAACTATCATCCTTTCAGGCACCGTAAGCGGGCGATCACGCGGCGTAATTGGGTGCTTTCACGTATGGCCACAAATGGTTTTATCAGCGAAAAGCAAGCAAAAGAGGCAATTGGTAGCCCTTTTAAAGTTAACCCGCGTCCGTTTGGGGCCCAAATTTTGGCGGGTGAATTTTTTGCTGAAGGTGTGCGGCGCTCTTTATTAAGTGAATTTGGCCAGAAAAAATTGTACGGGGGTGGGTTATCTGTGCGTACAACCCTTGACCCTGATTTGCAACGTAAGGCCAAACGAGCGCTGGTGAATGGCTTGGTCAAGTATGATCAAACCCATGGATGGCGCGGGCCAGTTGAAACACTTGAATTAAAAGAGGACGATGATTGGGGCTTGGCTTTGGCCAAAGTGGAAGGCTTGAGAGATGTTCACCCTTGGCGGTTGGCTGTTGTTCTTAAGGTTGGTGCTCAAAAGGCCACTATAGGTTTGCAACCTAAAATTTTGGTTTCTGGCCGGGTGGATAGCAAGCGCGAACTGGGTGAAATTGCGCTTGAGAATATGAAATGGGCGCGCAAGAATTTGGGAGAGACCAAATATGGCGACCCTAAATTAGGCAAAGCCCTTAAAGCTGTGGGTGATGTTCTGTCTGTAGGCGAGGTGGTTTATGTCTCGCCAATGAAAACTGAGGTTGCCAGTACCAGTAAGGTTGTTGATGGTGTTGAAGCGGTGCCATTAGCAAAATGGCGGTTGCAACAAATTCCTGAAGTTGAAGGGGCCATTGTGGTTATGGACCCGCACCGTGGGCGGGTGAAAGCGCTTGTGGGTGGTTTTAGTTTTGATGATAGCCAGTTTGACCGGGCCAGTCAGGCCAAGCGCCAGCCAGGTTCCGCGTTTAAACCATTTATATATGGGGCTGCGCTTGATAATGGTTATACCCCGTCAAGCGTCGTGCTTGACGGGCCGGTTGCCATTGATCAGGGCAATGGGCAAGGCATTTGGCGGCCTAAAAATTATGGTGGCAAGTTTAATGGGCCTTCTACTTTGCGCATAGGTATTGAAAAATCTCGTAACTTGATGACAGTGCGTTTGGCGCAAGATATGGGCATGCCGCTAATCACGGAATATGCGCGCCGGTTTGGTATTTATGATAATTTACTGCCTGTGTTGTCGATGTCTTTGGGTGCTGGTGAAACGACTTTGTTGCGATTAACGACGGCTTATTGCATGTTGGCCAATGGCGGTAAAAAAGTGAATGCGACGTTGATTGATCGCATTCAGGACCGCTATGGTAAAACGGTTTGGAGCCATGATGCGGCCACGTGTGAGGGTTGTGTGCAGGCTGATTGGAGCCAACAACAAGAACCCCAATTAACTGATTTGCGTGAACAAATTATCGACCCGCATACCGCCTATCAAATTACCTCGATGTTAGAAGGTGTTGTGTTACGCGGGACGGCACGCAAGGCCATGCAAGGTTTGCCAATACCCGTGGCTGGTAAAACGGGCACGACCAATGAAGCACGAGATGCTTGGTTTGTCGGCTTTACACCAGACCTGGTTGTGGGTGTGTTTGTTGGGCATGATGTGCCTCGCCCGCTTGGGCGTAAAGCCACTGGCGGTGGGTTGGCGGCGCCGATCTTTAAAGAGTTTATTATGGCCGCCTTGGGGCAGAAGCCGGCCATTCCATTTCGTATTCCGCCTGGTATTCAGCTTATTCCAATTAATTCAAAAAGTGGTTTGCGCGCCTCTGGTGGGCCAGACACCATTATGGAAGCTTTTAAGCCTATGAATGGGCCGCCTGATGCCTCTTCAATTATTTATGATGATCCCAGCATCTTTGTGCCAGAAACCGATCGCCAATTGGATTCAGGGTTTTACTAGGTTAGTTTTTTGTCTCACGGGCGATGGCTTCTTTTGTGGCGCTTTGGATGCCCACCAGCAACCGCGATTCTTTAGTGGCGCTTCGGATGCCCACCAGCAACCGCGCTAGGCAGCGGGCTCTCCTACGGGCGGCCCTAAGAACCGGGTGCCTGTCAGCGCTATGTCCGTATTCTGAAGAAGAACACTCCCTTTTTCCAGATCTGAATTTTGGTTCTATGTTTTATGAATCCATAAAAAGCAACATGCTCTAGCGTTGCGAGAGTGAATTCCAACTTGACTTCATGAGCTTAGCCAGACAAAAGAATGTTATGTTTTTTGCAATTCTTTAAGAGGGATTTATGCGCGCGGAAGCTCAGCTTTTAGTCAATCAGATCACAGAGTCTTTGTCTTTGCTTCGGAGGCATCTTTGACCCTGAACAAGCGCAAGCCCGTTTAGATGAATTAAACGAAAGGGCTGAAGATTCTGACCTGTGGAACAACCCACAAGAAGCGCAGCGTTTAATGAAAGAGCGCCAAAGATTAGATGGGGCGCTGTCTTCCTTTCAAAAATTAGAGCAAGAGCTGGCCGACCAGATAGAGCTGATTGAGCTGGGTGAGGCTGAAGGTGATGATGAGGTTGTTGCTGAGGCGGAGGCTTGTCTGGATAGTCTGGCCAAAAATGCTCAGCAGCGCGAAGTTGAGACCCTGCTTTCAGGTGAAGTGGATGGCAATGATTGCTATTTAGAAATTCATGCCGGGGCCGGGGGAACGGAGAGCCAAGACTGGGCTGAAATGCTGTTTCGCATGTATATGCGATGGGCAGAAAATAAAGGCTTTAAAGTTGAAATTTCTGGTACCAATGCGGGGGATGAGGCAGGGTTAAAATCTGCCACTATTTTGGTGAAGGGTGAGAATGCCTATGGTTTGTTGAAAACCGAATCTGGCGTTCATCGTTTGGTGCGCATCTCCCCGTTTGATTCAAATGCGCGGCGTCACACCAGTTTTTCTTCCATTTGGGTTTTCCCTGTTATTGATGATGATATTGAGATTGAAATTGATGAGTCCGATTGCCGGGTGGATACGTATCGGGCCAGTGGGGCTGGTGGGCAGCATGTGAACACCACTGACAGTGCGGTGCGCATCACGCACCAACCAACAGGTATTGTGGTGCAGTGTCAATCTCAACGCTCGCAACACAAAAACCGGGCTGAGGCCTGGAAAATGTTGCGTGCCCGGCTGTATGAAAAAGAGCTGCAAGAGCGTGAGGAAAAGGCACAAGCAGAAGCCTCGCAAAAAGGGGCCATTGGTTGGGGGCATCAGATCCGCTCTTATGTGTTGCAGCCTTACCAGATGGTGAAAGATTTGCGCACAGGGGTTGAGAGCACCAATCCGTCTGCAGTGTTAGATGGCGCGCTTGATCCCTTTATTGAAGCGGCCCTGGCGCAGCGTGTGCACGGCGGGGGTGCTGTTGAGGTGGAGGATTTGGATTAAATCCTATAAGGTGATTGTTTCCCTCTTTCATGTTCTTTTTAGCTGTTAGATAAGCTTTGTTCTGACCATCGTTATTGGAAGAACGTGATATGGGCAAAGGGTTGGTTGAATAAAGCCTCGTTCAGGATTAGGTTTGAGGGCTTTCTAATTGTTCGTGTTTTTCAAGCCATATTTCTTCGTTTTGCTCAAGTTCGCTTTGCAGTTGCCCGCGCTCCATACTGAGTTGTTTGGCCAGCTCTGGCTCTGTTTCATAAATGGTCATATCGCCCAGTTTGGTATCAATCTCAGTAATCTGTTTTTGCAAGCTTTCCATTTTGGCTTCCAGGGTTTTGATCTCTTTGCGCAAAGGGGCCAGTTGGGCGCGTTGCTGTGCGGCTAGGCGGCGTTCTTCTTGGCGGTTTAGTTTGGGTTTGGCGGCGTCAGCTTCATTTTCTTTGGATTGTTTGCGTTTCTCTTTGCCTTTGCGTTGGGCCAGGAGGTGTTCACGGTAGCTTTCTAGGTCTTCCTCATAGGGGGTGACGGTGCCGTTTTCTACCAGCCAGAGGCGTTCTACGCAGGCTTCGATTAAGTGCCTGTCGTGTGAGATAATGATGATGGCCCCATCATAATTGTTCAGGGCCTGGATGAGGGCCTGGCAACTGTCAACGTCTAAGTGGTTGGTGGGTTCGTCTAGGATCATTAGGTTGGGGCCGTGAAAGCTGGCCAGGGCAAACAAGAGCCGGGCTTTTTCCCCGCCGGAGAGGTTGGCGGCTTTTGTGTCGGCCTTGTCAGGGCCAAAGCCGATGGCGGCGCATTTGGCTCTTTTTTGGGCTTCGGTTGCTTCTTCCATTCGTTCAGCAATGTGATCATAGGGGGAGGCTTTGGGGTTTAGCTCGTCCAGTTGGTGTTGGGCAAAATAGCCAATGTTGCATTTTTTGGAGCTTTTCTTAAAGCCAGATAAGGGCTTTAAGTTTCCTGTGAGCAGTTTGGCCAGGGTTGATTTGCCGTTGCCATTGGCGCCTAACAAGCCAATGCGGTCATCAATATCTATGCGCAAATTCAGGTCTCTTAGCACTGGGGTTTGCTCATAGCCAACAGTGACTTCATCCAGGCGGATGAGGGGGTTGCCAAGTTTGACGTTTGGGTCAGGAAATAAAAAGGGGGCGACCCGATCTTCCATTTGCATGGCGATGGGTTTCATTTTTTCCAAGACCTTTAAGCGTGATTGGGCTTGTTTGGCTTTGGTGGCTTTGGCGCGAAAGCGATCAACAAAACTTTCCAGGCGGCGGCGGTCATCGTCTTGTTTCTTTTTCATTGATAATTGCAAACGCTGTTGTTCGCGCCGGACTTGTTCGAACTGATCATAGCCTCCGGTATATAAAGAGAGCTTTTGATTGGACAGGTGCAAGATGTGACCAACCGCTTTGTTCAGCAGGTCACGGTTGTGACTGACCATAAGCACGGTATGGGGGTAGTTTTGTAAAAATTGTTCAAGCCATAAGGTGCCTTCTAAATCGAGATAGTTGGAGGGCTCGTCCAGCAACAAAATGTCAGGGGCGGCAAACAGAGCGGCGGCCAAGGCCACCCGCATGCGCCACCCGCCGGAAAAGTCACTGGCCGGGCGTTGTTGAGCGTTCTGGTCAAAGCCAAGGCCAGCAAGAATGATGGCCGCGCGCGCTGGGGCTGAATGGGCGTCAATATCAACCAGGCGCAATTGAATGTCACTGATGCGGGTGGGATCGGTGGCGCCCTCAGATTCTTTCAAAAGGCTCGCGCGTTCAAGGTCTGCGGCTAAGACGATGTCAATCAATGGCTCTTGGCCGGCTGGCACTTCTTGCGCTACATGGCCAATGGTGACGTTTTTCGGCCAACTGATAGAGCCGTCATCGGCGGGTAGTTCGCCGGTGATCAATTTTAACAGGGTGGTTTTGCCTGTGCCGTTGCGTCCGACGATGCCAACTTTATGACCTGGTGGGATGGCGATGCTGGCATCTTCAATAAGCAGGCGGCCCTCTATGCGAAAGGTGAGATTGTTAATGTGCAGCATTTAAGAGGGCATCCTACAAAAAGGGTATAATTAATAGGTTTTGGGCTTAGAGGGATGATTTTTAGGGCAAAATCACCAATTTTACAAAGGTTATTGGTAAAACAGCGGGAAATCGTATATAAAATATCTACCAAAAGGTAGATAAACCCTTACTAAAGGCAAATGGTAATTTTGTTTGTCTTTGAGTATGATTTCAAAAAGAACAAGAAATGTAAGCGTAAAAGTGGATAGATGATGTGTTAATTGGCTGTTCTGTTGTTGGGCATGGGGCAGACTTTTGAATATGGAGAAGCTGGTGGTTTTAAATTTTAAAATGTGGGCTGGATTAATACAAAATTTCAACACTGTGATTTTAAATCGTAGTCCTTCATTCTTGGCTTTGGCCGCGGCATTGGTTTTAGGGGCGCATGTTCATGGCGTTCAGGCAAGTGAGCTTCCTAAAGATAGCGTTGATTCCATTATGTGGGAAAATGTGGCCAAGCAATTTATTCTGAGTGATCAAGAAGGCAGCGATAAGATTGTGATGGACGATCGCGTTCAGGTGGTGGCTCCAAAGATTGCTGAAGATCAGATGAATATCCCTGTCCATGTTGATGCGCGCGGAATTGAAAATGTGCGCAAGATTGTTGTGATTGCTGACCTGAACCCACTGCCAAAGGTTTTGACTTATCGCCCTGAGAAAGCTGCCCCGCGGTTGAGTTTTCGCATTAAAGTTGAACAAGGCACGCCAATCCGCGCTGCGGTGCTTGATGGCAAAGGGGTCTGGCATATTGGGGCCACTTATGTTGATGCGGCCGGGGGCGGGTGTTCACAACCAGCTCTGGCGCACTCTCAAAATGATTGGGTTTCTACGCTGGCGGAGGTGCGGGCGAAAATTTGGCGCTCTCCAGCAAAAGAGTTTTCTACTTTGCGGGTGACCATTAAACACCCGATGGATACAGGCTTGGCTGACGGGATCCCGGCCTTTTATGTTGAAGATTTGGTGGTAAAAACGCCTTCTGGCCAGCGGTTGGGTCGACTTGAGATTCATGAACCGGTTTCTGAAAACCCCACATTGACATTGTTTCCTAAAATTAAGGGCAGTGTTGATCATGTGGTTTTAAGTGGGCGCGACAATGAAGGGAACTTAATTAAAGTTTCTGTGCCAGCGCCGGTTCAATCATCTCATTTGCAAAAATAATAAATCCTAAGCGGTTCGTACTAAGAGGATTTTTATGGATAAAATTCGCCGTCATCTTCTTCTAGGGGCAGCAAGCTCCCTAGCAATGCCAATACTACCTGCTTATGCTGAGACTTTTCAGTATGATCTGAAAGCGGTACGTATTGCGCAAAATTCATATGTTGTTATTGGCAAGCGTGAATTTTTCACTAAGGAAAATGGCGGTGATATCGTCAATATTGCCTTTATTAGCACCAGTGAAGGGGTTGTTGTTATTGATACTGGCCCCTCCCAGCGTTATGGTGTTGCGCTAAAGAAATTGATTAAACAGACAACTGGTAAAGAGGTTGTGCGGGTTTATAATACCCATTTTCACCCCGATCATTGCCTTGGCAATCAGGTGTTTAAGACACAAGATATTGCTGCTTTGCCGAAAACGATTAGTGGCTTGAAAGTTTCTGGTGACGGTTTTTCAGATAATTTATATCGCTTGCTGGGTGATTGGATGCTGGGCACGGAGCTAACAATTCCAGGTATACCGATTACCTTTAGTTCAGAAAAATTTGGTGAGCATCGTTTTGAGCTGTTGCCTATGCAAGGCCATACTGATGCAGATCTGGCCATTTTAGATCATACTACAGGTGTGCTTTATGCTGGCGATTTGTGTTTTCTTGACCGGGCGGCAACCACGCCGCATGCAGATTTGCAAAAATGGTATGAGGCTTTAAAGTCTTTGCGCAAAACCCCTCATAAAGTGATTTTTCCTGGCCATGGTCCGGTTGATTCAACTGATCGGTCCATTGACCAGACAGACCAGTATTTGCGCTGGCTTGAAGGGCAATTGGTAGCCAGTGTGAAGAATGGCAAAGATATGATTGAGGCCTCACAAATGTCCGTTCCGCCAGAATTTAAATCAATTGATGTTATCAAGGATGAGATTGAGCGATCTGTCGCTCATTTATACCCTGGTTTGGAAGAAAAATTGCTTCCATTTGTTGGTCAAGGCGATGGTTAAGTTGTTGTAATATAAATATAAAACCTTCTTTCTCATAAAAATATCAAAAAAGGTGTACTTATTGACAATAAAAGCCTTGCTCAAGCTCGGCTAACGTCTAGACTTAAGTTATGTTTTTTTATTTCAAGATAGAGTGGATTGTTTTGGAAAAGGTGGTTCTAAAAAGTCCAATGAAAATTTGTTTTTTTATCCCCTTTTACAAAAATCAATTTTGCGGATGGATGAAAAGATAATCGGCAGGCAAAACGATCTTAATGTTTTGAAGGTGAATGCATAGATTTATTAACAAGTCCTAGGGAAGGGAGCTCGAATATGCGCTTTAGGAGAGCAATGATTGCGGCTGCAAGTTTGTTTGCAATCGCATCAGTTACGCAAGCAAGTGCTGCTGGTGTGTCCACAGACGATCTTGTAAATGATACAAAAACACCAGGAAACGTTTTAACCAATGGTCAAGATCTTCGTGGGCAGCGGTATAGCACGCTTGATAAGATTAACACATCAAATGTTGATGCTTTGGTGCCAGCATGGGTGTTTTCATATGGTGGTGAGAAACAACGCGGACAAGAAGCTCAGCCGATTGTCTCTGACGGTGTAATTTATGTTACGGCCTCATATAGCCGCTTGTTTGCTATTGACGCCAAAACAGGTGTTGAGCTTTGGCAATATGAAGCCCGCCTACCAGAAGGTATTTTGCCTTGTTGTGACGTGATCAACCGCGGGGCAGCCATTTATGGTGATAAAGTTTATTTTGGTACGCTTGATGCCCAGATCGTCGCGTTAGACAAGAAAACAGGTAAAGTGGCTTGGCGTAAAAGAATTGGTGATTATAAGGCTGGTTTTTCTTACTCAGCGGCGCCATTGATTGTGCCTTCTAAGCATGGTGCTTTGATTGTCACTGGTAACTCTGGTGGTGAATTTGGTATTATTGGTGCAATTCAGGCACGTAAAGCTGAAAACGGTGAGCTTGTTTGGGAGCGCCCGACCATTGAAGGGCATGCTGGGACGTTGCTTGGTAAGAAGACCTCAATCACAGGTAAGAAAAATGAAACTTGGCCTGGTGATATGTGGAAATGGGGCGGTGGTGCTCCTTGGTTAGGTGGCACATATGATCCTGATACAAAGCTTCTATTCTTTGGTGTTGGGAACCCTGCGCCTTGGAACTCTCACTTGCGTCCTGGTGACAATAAGTGGTCTTGTTCTCGTCTAGCACTTGATCCTGATACTGGTGAGATTAAGTGGGGCTTCCAAACAACGCCCCACGATGGTTGGGACTATGATGGTGTGAATGAAGTTGTTTCTTTTGATGCTGATGGTAAAAAACTTGTCGCCACAGCCGACCGGAATGGTTTCTTTTACGTTCTTGACCGGACAAATGGTAAATTTGTCAATGGTTTTCCTTTTGTGAAAAACATTACATGGGCTAAGGGCTTAGATAAAAATGGTCGCCCAATTTACAACAAAGATAATTATCCTGGCGATCCTAAGAAATCTGCTGATGGCAAAAAAGGTAAAGGGGTTTTTGTTGTCCCAAGCTTCCTTGGTGGTAAAAACCAGATGCCTATGGCTTACAGCCAACAGACAGGTCTTTTCTATGTACCATCTAATGAATGGGGCATGGACCTTTGGAATGAGCCTGTATCTTACAAAAAAGGTGCAGCTTATCTAGGTGCTGGCTTTACCATTAAGCCATTGTTTAAAGACCATATTGGTAACCTTAGAGCTGTTGACCCACTCACAGGTAAAGTTGTTTGGGATGCTAAAAACAAAGCGCCTTTATGGGGCGGTGTATTGGCGACAGCCGGTGGGCTTGTTTTTTATGGCACACCTGAAGGTACTTTTTATGCTCGTGACGCTAAAACAGGTAAAGAGCTTTGGAAGTTCCAGGTTGGCTCAGGTATCGTTGCCCCTCCTGCAACTTGGGAACAAGATGGTGAGCAAATCATCGGTGTTTCAGTTGGTTGGGGCGGTGCTGTTCCTTTGTGGGGCGGTGAAGTTGCTAAGTCTGTGAAGCACCTTAACCAAGGTGGATCTTTCTGGACCTTTAAGCTACCTAAGAAAATGGCTGCTAACTAGGCTTAGGCTTTAATACAGCGTTAAATTTATAATCCCGGACCCTTTTCTTTTGGGGCCCGGGATTTTTTATTGTCTGCTTTGTTCTGTTAAAGATGCTTAGCAACAAAGATCTGAAGCTGGTTGTATATTGTTAAAGCTCTTGCATCATTGTATAATAATCGTATAAATGATGTATTAGATGTTTTGTTTTATTGCTTAAGATGTTCGAATTATGAACGTTCCTTTTACGGAGTTCTTTTTTTTATGTCTTGAGTGGCTTTACAGACAATTATTTTAGGAGCATTTTTGGGTTCTTAATTTTTTTAAAGTCTAGAAACCTTTAAATTTAAGAAGATTTATGAAGCGCATTTTAATCGTTGATGATCATCCCTTATTTCGTGAAGCTTTGCACAATGCAATTGAAAGTGTGATGCCACGTGTTGAAATTTTTGAGGCCGATAGTATTGATGAGGCGCTTCAAGTTTTAAAAACGGTTGGGCGCTTTAAATTGGCACTACTTGATCTTTTTATGCCAGATACCAATGGGTTTGATGGTTTGCTAAGTTTGCGTAAACAATTTCCCAAACTCCCGGTTATGATTGTCACGGGGCAAGAAGACCGCCGTTTAATCAAGGAAGCTGTTAATTATGGTGCCAGCGGTTTTATTGCTAAAACGGCTGATGGAGATGAAATTTCCCAAGCGATTTCAGAAGTTTTAGCTGGTAATGTTTATATTCCGCAAAATTATAATACCGATCAATTGGATGAAGTGAGCCGTGAACGTGAGGATTTGGCCCGCCGGTTGTTTTCCTTAACGCGCCAGCAATTAATTGTTTTGCGCATGTTGCGTGAGGGCAAATTGAACAAGCAAATTGCCTATGAACTGGGGGTCGGCGAGACAACAGTTAAGGCGCATGTGTCTGAAATTTTGCGTAAGATGAATGTTGTTAGCCGTACGCAAGCGGTGATTGAGGCCAGCAAAATTGATTTTGATACCATTCTTAGTCAGGCGACAGGGTCTTCCTCTTCTGATCCGATTTAGGTTTGTCTTGGCTCCTCTTTTTTTAAATTTTGGGTGTACTGTTTGTGAGCGGACGGATCAGTAGGCTGGTGATTTTATTTTGCTGTTTCTTTAACACTTGGATGCGATACCCATAAAAGGTGAAGGTTTGGCCTGGTTCTGGTATGGTTTGCGCTTCATGAATAACAAGCCCGGCAATGGTAGTGGCTTCATCATCAGGTAAATCCCAATCCATAAGGCGATTAAGATCGCGTATGGGCACAAACCCATCTAAATTGACGGATCCATCGGCTTGCGGGCGCACACCGGTGACTTCTACATCATGTTCGTCTGCAATCTCACCAACAATTTCTTCTAAAATATCTTCCAGCGTGACCAAGCCCATCACTTCACCATATTCATCAACGGTAAGGGCAAAATGCATCTTTTTGCGTAAAAAAGCATTGAGCTGATCTTGTAGAGATGTGTTTTCAGGGACAAACCAGGGTTTGGAAGCATAATCTTCGAGTTTGAGTTTGGAGATATCCCAATCATGACTGGCTAAAACTCGTAAAAGGTCTTTGGCGTGCAAGACACCGATAAAGTTATCGGGCTCATTTTGCCACAGGGGCAGTCTGGTGAAGGGACTATCAAGCACTTGGCGTACCACTGTTTCTGGTGGGTCGTCAGCATTGAGTGCAGAAATTTTGGTGCGGTGAACCATCACATCAGAAACAACCAGTTCATTTAAATCCAGCACGCCGCCCAGCATGTCTTTGTCTCTTTTGATCACGCCGCCTTCAACGTGATGCAAATCAATGGCGCCGCGCAGTTCATCATGGGCAGAAATGAGATCCGTCTGGTCAGCCATTTTGCGATCAAATAATTTAAACATTTGGCGGATGATCCAGTTTAGCGCCAAAGTGATCGGGGCCAGCACTAACATCACGGGGCGTAGCAAGGGGCCCAAAGTGAGCGCAGATTTGTCAGGATTGGCAATGGCGT
>JANQQH010000506.1 GCA_028285025.1 Hyphomicrobiaceae bacterium
AAACACAGTGCCACCAACAAGAGTAATAACCGTTGTCGCTCTAAAGAATAGCCCCGGCTCCATCACCACACCATTGGTAGACCCTTCAAGCCCAACAGCAATGCCATAAGCCTGCAAAGCGGCCAAAATCACTGTGCCATAACGGGTATATTGGTTAATTTGCTTGCGGCCCTGCTCACCTTCTTTTTTCAACTGCTCAAGATGCGGCGAAACCGTTGTCAGTAATTGAATGATAATCGAGGCCGAAATATACGGCATAATGTTCAAAGCAAAAATCGCCATCCGAGAAATGGCGCCGCCAGCAAATAAATTCAATTGATCAAGCAGCGTGCCGCCGCCCTGGCCTTGGCCCTGAAACACAGAGCGTAAAGCTTCCAAATCTACACCAGGAATAGGAATATAAGTCCCAAGCCGATAAACTAACAACGCGGCTAAAGTAAACCAAATGCGTTTCTTTAACTCTTCAGCCTTACCAATGGCAGAAAAGTTCAAATTGGCGGCTAACTGTTCAGCAGCTGAAACCATGGTTTTTCCAATTCCCTAATTGCTTAACTCTTAAAAAAGAGGCTCCTATAATTAAAGACGCCCTTTTTACGCTTTTTCCTCGCCAGCCTTATCTTCGGAAGGCGCTTTTGGCTGGGCGATGGTGATAGACCCACCCGCTTTTTCAATCGCAGCAACCGCCCCTTTAGAAGCTCCAGCCGCTTCAATGGTTAATTTCGCTTTCAATTCGCCATTGCCAAGAATGCGAACCCCATCTTTGGCCCGGCGCAACACACCAACTTCAACCAAAGTAGCTACGGTGATTGTTTCACCTTCTTTAAGCTTCTTATCGTCAACAGCCCTTTGCAAACGATCAAGATTAACTTCATTAAAGTCTTTGGCAAAAATGTTATTAAACCCACGTTTTGGCAACCGACGGTGAATAGGCATTTGGCCGCCTTCAAACCCTTTAATCGCCACACCAGAGCGCGACTTTTGACCCTTTACACCGCGTCCAGCAGTTTTGCCCTTACCAGAGCCAATACCACGACCAATGCGTTTTTTCGGCCGCGTTGCACCTGGATTATCGCGTAATTCATTTAGTCGCATGACTTTACGTTTCCTTTAAACAAATATTATTCCACAATCCGCGCCAAATGCGGGATTGAGTTGACCATACCGCGCACAGCCGGTGTATCTTCCAATTCACGTTGCTGGCGTGCTTTTTTCAGCCCCAAACCAACAAGCGTGGCCCGTTGTTTTTTCGTTTGGCGAATGGGGCTGCCAATGCGCTCCACTGT
Organism: Hyphomicrobiaceae bacterium; assembly: GCA_028285025.1. Taxonomy (GTDB): domain Bacteria; phylum Pseudomonadota; class Alphaproteobacteria; order Rhizobiales; family HXMU1428-3; genus HXMU1428-3. The sequence continues at coordinate 1,284 of JANQQH010000506.1, forward strand.
AATTGTCTTTTTAGCCATTGTTACAAATCCTTAAGGGCTAACAATTTTAAAATTCAAAACGAGCAGGTTTTAAACATCTGCCTGAAGCTGATTATTATCCCCGGCCCCATCACGGCGACGAGAAACAATATCACTTACCTTTTTACCGCGCCGTGCAGCCACACCGCGTGGGCTATCTTCTGACTTTAGTGCCTCAAAGGTTGCCCGCACCATGTTATAAGGGTTTGAGCTACCTTGAGATTTGGCCACAACGTCTTGCACACCCAATGTTTCAAACACCGCACGCATCGGACCACCAGCAATAATACCCGTACCAGGAGGCGCTGCACGAAGAAGCACTTTACCGGCCCCGTGGCGTCCCTTGACATCGTGGTGCAAAGTCCGCCCTTCGCGAAGCGGCACTTTGATCAGGTTGCGTTTGGCTGAATCTGTTGCTTTGCGAATAGCCTCAGGCACTTCGCGGGCCTTACCATGACCAAAGCCAACCCGGCCCTTTTGATCACCCACAACCACCAAAGCTGCAAAACCAAAACGACGACCGCCCTTTACCACTTTGGCAACGCGGTTAATATGCACAAGCTTGTCTACAAACTCGCTGTCTTTTTCTTCCCGATCTTTACGATCTTTAGGGTTCCGTGCCACTTGTCAGTCCTCTTCTTTTTTAAAACTTCAAGCCGTTTTCACGCGCTGCATCTGCCAAAGCTTTGACACGGCCATGATAAATATAGCCACCGCGATCAAAGATCACATCTTCAATGCCTGCTTTTTTACCACGCTCTGCAATCAAGCTACCAATTTCTTCAGCAGCCGCGATGTTACCACCATTTTTAATCTTACCGCGCAAATCCTTTTCAATGCTGGATGCAGAAGCCAAGGTTTTACCGGTTTTATCGCAAATAATTTGCGCATAAATATGTTGCGATGAACGGCTGACAGACAGTCTTGGCCGTCCATTGGCCACGCGGGCCAGATTGCGACGAACCCGGGCTTTGCGACGTTCAAATGTAGATTTGGAAGCGCTCATGTGCTTGCTCTCTATTTCTTCTTACCTTCTTTGCGGAAGATATATTCATCTTTATATTTAATGCCTTTGCCTTTGTAAGGCTCAGGCGGGCGATAGCTGCGAATTTCAGCCGCAACTTGCCCAACAACCTGTTTCTCAATGCCAGAAATAGTAATCTCTGTTTGGCTCGGACATTCAATTTTAATGCCCTCAGGCGCTGCATATTCAACATCATGGCTCAAACCCAAGGCCAAAGACAAATTCTTGCCCTTCATTTGCGCCCGGTAACCAACACCATTGATCTCAAGCTGCTTAGAAAACCCTTCCGTCACCCCATCAAAGATATTTTGCACCAACGTGCGAGACATACCCCACATAGAACGCGCTCGCTTAGACTCGCTCACAGGTTCAACTTGAACGCCATCATCACTTTGTTTAACCGTCACATCGTCAACCAAAGTCACGCTCAGCTCGCCTTTAGGCCCCTTTGCTGAAACGGTCTGACCGTCAACTTTAACCTCTACATTAGAGGGAATTGCAACAGGCTTTTTCCCTATCCTTGACATGGCCCTATTACCCTTCTTGTTGTTGCAACGCTTGGCTTAAAATACGTTGCACAAAATTTCACCGCCAACATTGGCTTCTCTAGCATCTTGATCAGACATCACACCCTTTGGTGTTGACAAAATCGCCACGCCAAGACCATTGGCCACCATTGGCACATTTTTCACAGCTGAATAAACCCGGCGCCCAGGTGTTGAAACCCGGCTGATCTGTTTAATCACAGGATCGCCATTATGATACTTCAGCTCAATCTCAATTTCAGACTTGCCATTGTTGTAATCAACCGTTGTGTAACCACGGATGAAGCCTTCTTTTTGCAAAACATCCAAGACGCGCGCGCGCAACTTAGAGGCAGGCGTTACAACTTTGTTTTTCTGGCGCATCTGCGCATTTCTAATTCGGGTTAACATATCCCCGAGTGGATCTGTCATTGTCATGAACAGGTCTCTCCTTACCAGCTTGACTTTACCATTCCAGGAATAAGACCTTGGTTGGTCAATTCCCGTAGCGCAACGCGCGATAGTTTCAGCTTTCTATAAAATCCACGTGGACGCCCGGTCAGTTGACACCGATTGCGCATCCGGTTCGGCGCTGAATTGCGCGGCAATTCAGCCAATTTCAATTGAGCTTTAAACCGCTCTTCAGCAGGCAAGCTTTTATCTCGTGCAATTGCCTTTAAACGAGCCCGTTTTGAAGCGTTTTGCTTTACCAGTCTTTTGCGCTTCACATCGCGCTCAACCATTGCTTTTTTTGCCATTAGATCCTCCGATTAATTCCCAACTAAGCAGCTTCTTTTTTGCTCTGCGGGAATGGGAAGTTAAATTCTCGCAATAAGGCCCGTGCCTCATCATCAGTTGTGGCCGTTGTGCATACAATGACATCCATGCCCCAAATTTGATCAACTTTATCGTAATCAATTTCAGGAAACACAATATGTTCTTTAATGCCCATGGCGTAATTGCCGCGCCCATCAAAACTCTTCGGATTTAACCCGCGAAAGTCTTTCACCCGCGGCAACGCAATGGTGATCAAACGGTCCAAAAATTCATACATACGCGCTTTGCGCAAAGTCACTTTTGCGCCCAAAGCCATTTCTTCGCGCACTTTAAACCCAGCAATTGATTTGCGCGCTTTGGTATAAACCGGCTTTTGGCCAGCAATCAGTGTCAAATCATCATAAGCTGATTGCACTTTCTTGCGATCATTCACCGCTTCACCAATGCCCATATTGAGAACAACTTTCTCAAGCTTTGGAATTTGCATTGGGTTTTTATAATTAAATTCTTTCATCAACGCGTCGCGCACCACTTCATTATAGTGGGTTTTCAAACGCGGTGTATAATCCTCAGCCATCGATCACTTCTCCTGAACGCTTGGCAAAGCGCACTTTGCGGCCATCTTCCAGCGTTTTCATGCCAACACGAGTTGGCTTACCATCTTGCGGGTCTTCAATTCCAAGGTTTGAAATATGAATTGAAGCCTCTTTTGAAATAATGCCGCCCTCTTGGGTCTGGGTTTGGCGCTGATGCCGCTTCACCATATTCACACCCATTACAATCGCTCGGGATTCTTTTGGAAGCACTTTGACAACCTCGCCCTGCTTGCCCTTGTCTTTGCCAGAGAGCACAACAACATTATCACCCTTCTTTATCTTTAGCTTTGCCATAATTTACAGCACCTCCGGAGCAAGAGAGACAATTTTCATTTGGTTCTTAGAGCGCAGCTCGCGTGTCACAGGACCAAAGATCCGTGTGCCAATTGGCTCACCAGCTTGGTTGACCAAAACAGCCGCATTGCGATCAAACCGGATCAAGCTACCATCTTGCCGGCGCACACCTTTAGCGGTACGCACAACAACAGCTTTCATCACCTGGCCCTTTTTCACCCGGCCGCGCGGAATAGCTTCTTTCACACTGACAACAATGATGTCACCAATAGAGGCGTATTTGCGCTTTGATCCACCCAGCACTTTGATGCACTGTACACGGCGGGCGCCGGAATTGTCCGCCACATCCAAGTTTGTTTGCATCTGAATCATTCTTATTATCCTTTTTAAGCCCGTGCTCACCCAAGAGCCCAAACAATTAGTTTGCGCCTTGAACCGTCCAGCGCTTTAGTTTTGAAATTGGCGGACATTCTTCAATACGCACAGTATCACCAACTTTAAATGTGTTATTCTCGTCATGAGCGTGGTATTTTTTAGAGCGACGCACAACCTTTTTGTAAAGCGGATGCGTAAAACGGCGCTCAACTTTTACAACAACGGTTTTATCCGTTTTGTCACTTACCACTTCACCTTGTAAAATACGTTTTGGCATAATCTTGTTCCTTCAAACATGCAAAGCTATACTTAAGCGCTTGCAGCTTGTTTTTCCTTCAAAACGGTTTTAACCTTGGCAATCTCTTTACGAACATGACGAACACGCGCTGTATTTTCCAACTGGCCTGTTGCCGCCTGGAACCGTAAATTAAACTGCTCTTTTTTCAATTTAACCAACTCATCATCAAGTTGATCTGGGGTTTTATCTCTTAAATCGCTGGCCTTCATAGGGCACCATCCTTCAAATCAAAACATTAATTGCCATCAAATCTCTAAACGAACTTAAAGACCAAGCCGTTTCACAATGCGTGTTTTAATTGGCAATTTAGCGGCTGCTAATGAAAGGGCTGAACGCGCTGTATCATCATCCACACCATCAATTTCAAACATAATCCGGCCAGGTTTTACCCGTGCCGCCCAATATTCCGGGCTACCTTTACCCTTACCCATACGCACCTCGGTTGGTTTCTTAGAAACCGGCACATCAGGGAAAACACGGATCCAAACGCGGCCTGCCCGTTTCATTTCACGGGTCATAGCCCGGCGCGCCGCTTCAATTTGGCGAGCCGTAATACGCTCAGGTTCAATTGCTTTTAAGCCGTATGAGCCAAAATTCAAAGCTGTCCCGCCCTTAGCAGCGCCTTTAATCCGCCCCTTATGGGCTTTGCGGAATTTTGTCCGTTTAGGTTGCAACATAAGTTTATTCCTTGTTAGCCTGGTACTTAAGTAATGTTAAGCAGCAGGTGCGTCTTGTCGTCTTGGGCGGCCACCATCTTGCGCATCAATTGAGCGGCGCTCTTGAGCCATCGGATCATGTTCCATGATCTCACCCTTAAA
>JANQQH010000519.1 GCA_028285025.1 Hyphomicrobiaceae bacterium
CCATTACAGCCATCACCTTCTACCGCGCCCTTTTGCAATCGGGAGATCTCGCCCCCATTGATCAATTGATCAAAGATCTCACGGCAAACGGGCTCAACCCCTTGCCCCTCTTTGCTTCCAGCCTAAAAGATGAAACGGCCACCACCATCATCAAGCACCTCTTCAAAAACGCACCGCCCGCGGCGGTGATCAACACCACGAGCTTTGCCATTTCAAACCCCGGTAGCGACTGGCAAGGCACTGTCTTAGACCAAACAAACGCGCCCGTATTCCAAGCCATTCTTTCCGGCTCCAACGCCGAGACCTGGCAAGACAATGATCGCGGCCTCATTGCCCGCGACATTGCCATGAACGTGGCGCTGCCAGAAATTGATGGCCGCCTCACCACCCGCGCCATTTCTTTTAAAGCCGACCTTGGTCGCCATGAGGGGTCGCAGACCAATCTGGTCGGCCACAAACCACAAACCAACCGCACCAAATTTGTCTGCGATCTAGCAGCCAATTGGATCACCCTGCACACCACACCCCGCAAAGAAAAACGCATCGCCCTTATTCTGTCCAATTACCCCTCAACCGATGGCCGCATCGCCAACGGGGTCGGCCTGGATACACCAGCAGGCACCATCAACCTGGCCCAACACATGCACCAACAAGGGTTTCATATTAAAGGACTGCCAAGCACTGGCAATGCCCTCATTGAAAGCCTGCAAACCACCTCAAGCCAAAAACACCACTGGCAGCAGTTTTCCCTAAAAACCTATCTTGACAACTGGCAAAAATTGCCAAAGAGTTTTCAAGATGACGTCATAGAACGATGGGGCCAACCTCAAGAGGACCCCTCCTTTGAGACAACAACAAACAGCTTTCCCATTCGCGCAATCCCTTACGGCAATCTAATGGTCGGCATTCAACCGGGCCGGGGCGCCAAACTGGATGCCAAGCAATCTCACCATGACGCCACCATCCCGCCCACGCATGAATACATCGCTTTTTATTTGTTTTTACGCCATCAGTTTCAAATGCACGCCATCATCCATATGGGCAAGCACGGCAATTTAGAATGGATGCCCGGCAAAGCTTTGGCTCTGTCTGGAACCTGCGCGCCAGAGGTGATCCTTGGTCCCACCCCGCACATCTATCCGTTTATCGTCAACGACCCAGGCGAAGGGGCCCAAGCCAAACGCCGCACCAGCGCTGTTATCATCGACCACCTCACCCCGCCGCTCACAAGGGCAGAAAGTTATGGCCCCTTAAAAGACTTAGAAAGCCTGGTCGATGAATATTACGAAGCGGCCGGTGTTGACCCACGGCGCATCAATTTGCTTGGCAAGGAGATCATTGATCTGGCCAGCCGCATTGGCCTTGCCAAAGACTGCGACATCAAAGACACCGACTGCCCAGACACAAAATTACAAAAGCTAGATAATTTCTTATGCGAGCTTAAAGAATTACAGATCAGAGACGGGCTGCACATTTTTGGCCAAAGCCCCAAGGGCCAACAAAAAACCAACCTGCTGCAAGCCCTCACTCGCTTGCCACGGGGCACGGGGAAAGGAAAAGATCAATCGCTTCTGCGCGCGCTGGCACAAGATTTAGACCTTGGCTTTGACCCCCTCATTGCCACTCTGGGTGATCCTTGGCATGGTCCCAAGCCAGAAGCGCTGGCAAAAATCTCAGACCAAAACTGGCGCACCACTGGTGACACGGTAGAGCGCTTAGAAATAGTATCTGCAAACCTTATCAACAAAACCACTGAAGCCGCCCCAGACTGGCAAGCAACAAAAAACGTGCTGGAGCATATTCAAGATGAACTAACCACAACACTTGAAACCTGTGGCCAAGATGAGATCAACGGTGTCATCACCGCCCTTGATGGCAAGTTCATCCCGCC
>JANQQH010000003.1 GCA_028285025.1 Hyphomicrobiaceae bacterium
TTGGATAGCCTTGGGGTGGTGCTGGTTGCACCCCGCGCACGGGCGCACATGGGGCCATTTGCTGTTGCAAGGCTGGTGATGCACTCAAACTGGCATCGGCCTGCGATAAAGCTTGGCCCATAGCAAATTCACTTTCCAAGCGTGGGTCATGTCCGGCCAGGGGTGGTGACACAGGTTGACCGTGAGGCGCTGGCATCACCCCTGGAGCACCGCCCATTTGCGCTTGAGGAGGCTGCCCCATTGGCCCTGGTTGAACGCCAACACCTTGCGGCGGACCTGGCAGTGCCGCAGGAACTTGGCCTATTGGCGGTTGGGCAGATTGTGCTTGGAATGCCTGACCTTGTGGTTGCCCCTGCGGTTGACCTTGCGGCAAGCCCATACCTTGCCCGCCAATTGGGGGCATGCCTTGAACAGATGCATCAGGATCCATACCACTGTTTAATCCGCGGGCTAACTCAGCATTAGCTTGGGGCGCATCAGATTGAGAAAAATCTGGTTGACCGCTGAAATCGCTGGTCATTGCATTGACCTCTGGTGCAAGCGGGTCCTGTCCCATATCTGGGTTATTCGTCTGAGGGGTCTGCATAACAGCAGGACCTTGTCCAGCCATGGCATCCATTGACCCGCCAGCAGCCGGATCAATAGCCACATCCCCGCCACTGGCAACACCAAGGTCTTCTGGCACACCAAAATCTACATCTTGAGGAGCTTGAGGTTGTTCTTGTCCCCCAGCTTGAGCCTGAGACTCAAAACCATCCATCAATTGATCAGCAGGATTTGCACTTGCTGTCAAATCATCATTCGACACACCAAGATCTGCACTCATACCACCGAGAATATCGTTAATTTGGTCTGCTGTTTGCTCAGCTGTTGGAGCATCAGAATTTTGCAACACACCTCCGGCTGGCTGTTCTTTAACTGCCGCAGGTGGTTGAACCACTTGCGTAAGATCCATAATTCCAGCATCAGTCGCACCACCAGGAGCAGGTACTCCACCTGGCCCACCAGCGTCCGCATCATTAATACCATTATTAGAACTAAGCCCCTCAGAGCTTTCGCCCTCTATCATACTCTTGATAGAAGATAAAAGTTCGTCCATAGAAACATTAGGAGCTTGGCCACCACTGCTCATTTTAGCGCTACCTTTAAAAAATTTCCCCGCTTGAATGCACAATCACTATGATCTTGTTCTTAACCAATACAGAAAGGCACCCCAAAATCATATTTCTGGCTCTTACAAACCATAAAAGCAACCATGCACCACCCTGGCAACTTACATGAATCTCTCACATAAGACCAAGACAAAAAATGCATCAAGACCGTCTCAGATACTTCTTTGGAAGGCCCATCAGTAACCGCGTTTTAACGCTATAAACACTCATCAGCAACCATAGACTAGTTCTAAAGTCATCCCCCAAAACGGACGATAAACGTTAGATGATACGCTCTTGCATTAAGTGCGGAAAAATCAAAGATAAAAGCCCTGACAAGGTCGTGAACGTTATGATGATTAACCAATCTCAGTCCGTCCATCAAACTGCTTAAAGAGCCACACCCGACAACCTTACAGTTTAAACCCAATTGCACTCATTTTTAATCATGATCACAATCTAAAAAAATCCAACCTGTAAGTTTTGCCGCACTTAAAAATTACCAATGCAAAAGAAAAACACTTATTTTGCACCCGTACCCTTATATCGCACACCCTTTAATACAAAGCGACAAAATTTGTTCACTTACACACAACTCGTTTGTGTGAAACAATTTTTCTTTACTTTTGAGATGCTTATAACCTCTAATTCGGATGTCGTTTGCACCAAGAATAAATCCATTTTGCTAGGTCTTGTTAACAAATTACAAGACAAAAGAATTTGGAGAAGTTTTTGAGCAAAATTTCGTTAGATATGCGCAAGGATATCGGGCATATCTCAAGAATATCTGATGAAATTGCAGCCCAAAATATCCCAAATAATTTAGTCATGAAATTTGTCAACAAGACCTAGATTGTATTCGCAAGAAAGAATAAAGCCACATCAGTGACGATTTTTTCTATAAAAGTCTATCTACTCACATAAAAATAAGGTATCAAAACTCTAATAAACAACGTTTAGAATAAACATTGCTTAATCAAGCAATCTACCTAGAAGCACAGTCTAATCCACATAAATATTAAACCGAAGATATCCTGGACCAAAAAAGTCTTGTTGAAAGCGCCAAAAATCAAGATATTCTCTTTCAACTGTCCAACGACAATGACCAGCGCAATGAATCCAGCGCCCTGTTGGCAGCCTAACTTCCCTGCCCCCTTTTCTTGAAGGACGAATAGCAACCGTGACCGATTTATTTGGATTATATCTGCTCGTAACGCGCATATAGCGGTAGCCATTTTTATAAGATTTTGCTGTTGCCTTATCACACACAAAAGCAGTGCTCGACACAAATGGCACGACCAAACCCAATATGAGTATAAATTTTGATAGATATGAACCAGGCATGTGCAAAAACTCTCCTAATTAGGACATAATGATTGATACTATAACTTCTTTTTCACAAAGAGAAGTTAAATCCTCAAAATATGGTTTTCTTATAATCAATATCAAAAAATCTGCCTATCACATAATATAAAGTCTTGCGCCTTTTGCCCCGAAGCGTTACACAAGCTTTCACTTCCACTCATATGAACATACATAGCGTTTCAAGCTTCATGCGGGCGTGGTGGAATTGGTAGACACAAGGGACTTAAAATCCCTCGATTGGAAACGATCGTGCCGGTTCAAGTCCGGCCGCCCGCACCATTTAAAGCCAATTCTTCAAGATAACCGATTGATTTACAAGTATTTAGCCTTTAACAGCGAAGGTTTTGGCTAATTTGAGGTTTATTATGGTTGTTGTTTTGAACATGCCTTCAGATTAAGTTTCTCTCATTCAATTTTCAGCTCTCATAAAAACTAAGGAGTAAGGATACGGCTATCTGTTGTAAATGGTTGAAGATTTACTAGTCTCTTTATTTGATAATCAGTACAGATGATCAAAGACTTTCCCAGATAGTTATCTGAAAGGAGGCAAAAGATGATAATTTTATTCCAACTCATAACCCGTTTTAGTCGCCAGATAGGAGCGCGCGAGTTATCAATTTTATTATGGCCCCTGCCACGGCTAAAACTGTCCGAGGTTCTGGACTGGTCATGTGCTTTGGGCTTCTTTTTTTACAATCGCTCCAATCTCCATGAGTTGGTCGACCAATGGATTGGTCTTACGCCATATCATTCCAATTGTTCTACTTGGTGCTGGCTTCGCAAATCGTGATACGGAAACATTTGCAGAACGTGTCTCGAAAGCTTCGGCCATTTCGGGGATTAATGTCACACCAATACCGGAACTGACCATCTGAACAAGTGTTGACAGAGAACTACATTCCATAATTGTACGTGCCGTCCTGCTAGAAGCATTACAAAAAGAGAGCGCTTGTTCACGGAAACAATGTCCTTCTTCTAATAGCAGTAGTTGAATTTCTGGTAAATCTGATATGTCGGGTACGGGCAAAAAAGCATCACTTTCCGGACGCACCAACAAAAATTCTTCCTCAAATAACGCAAACTCTCGCAAAGCTGGTTCTGATACTGGTAACGCAACAATGGCAATATCCAACTTGGAGACAAGTATTTGTTCTAGGAGTGTTTGCGTAATTGCCTCTTTGGGCTCAAGAACAAGGTCCTTAAATCGTGTGGATAAGGCTTTGATCAGTTTTGGTAACAGGTAGGGGGCGACAGTTGGAATAACGCCAATACGAAGGCGTCCGGAAAAGGCACCAGAATGGCGTTGTGCAAACAGGCTCAGGTCCTCCACTCGTTGTAAAATCTCGCGTGTATGCTCCAGAAGATCTTCACCTCTAGCAGTTAATCGAACTTCACGTGCCGAGCGTTCTACAAGTGGCCCACCCATGAGGGTTTCTAATTCTTTAATCTGGAGCGATAACGCTGGCTGCGAGATAAAACAGGATTCAGCCGCTTTTCCAAAATGTCCATGGGTTGCCAACGCTTCAAAATATCTAAGTTGTTTAAGGGTAAGAGCTATCATTTGAAAAACTTATGAGAAATATTTGAAATTAATATTTGAACTTATCAGTAAAGCAAATTATGCCTATTAGCAAGGGAACAAACAATAAGGAGATGTTTTATGAATATGATTGTGGTTAACAAGAAAACGGGTGGTGGCTGCCCTGTTATGCATGGCGGGAACACTGGTACGGATAATTCGGTTACCAAATGGTGGCCCGAGTCACTCAACTTAGACATCTTGCATCAGCAGGATTCGAAAACATATCCAATGGATGCAAACTTTGACTTCCGATCAGCTGTAAAGGCACTTGATGGCAAGGCCGTTCGCGATGATGTTGAAGCGCTGTTGACAGAAAGTAAAGACTGGTGGCCGGCTGACTGGGGCCATTATGGGGGGCTCATGATCCGCCTTTCGTGGCATTCTGCGGGCTCTTATCGTATGGGTGATGGACGTGGCGGCGGGGGTGCTGGTAATATCCGCTTTGCACCACTTAATTCCTGGCCGGACAATGCCAGTCTTGACAAAGCGCGGCGATTGCTGTGGCCGATTAAAAAGAAATACGGTAATGCGCTTTCCTGGGCAGATCTTATTTTGCTTGCCGGAACAGTTGCCTACGAATCCATGGGATTGAAAACTTTCGGTTTCGGATTTGGTCGTGAGGACATCTGGGGCCCTGAAAAGGATGTTTATTGGGGATCAGAAAATGAATGGGTTGCACCATCAGAACAACGCTATGGAGACCTGTCAGTTCCCGGAACCATGGAAAATCCATTAGCTGCTGTTCATATGGGGTTGATTTATGTGAATCCTGAAGGTGTAAACGGTAATCCGGATCCTGCAAAAACAGCGCTTCATATTCGTGAAACCTTCTCTCGCATGGCGATGAACGATGAAGAAACTGCAGCTCTTACTTGCGGCGGCCATACGGTTGGTAAAGCCCATGGGGCGATGGCTGACGATAAAATCGGTGCAGAACCGGAAGGCTGTCCGGTGCACTCCCAGGGACTTGGTTGGAACAATCCCGATCATGATGGTAAGGCAACCAATGCATTTACCTCAGGTATTGAAGGGGCTTGGACGAAAGAACCATTAAAATTTGACATGGGCTATTTCGATTATCTCTTCGGTTATGAATGGGAGCTTACTAAATCACCGGCGGGCGCTCACCAGTATCAACCAGTCGGTATGCTGGAAGAAGAAAAACCGATTGATCCAACTGATCCATCCGTTCGCAAGATGCCAATGATGACGGACGCTGATATGGCCATGAAAGTGGACCCAATCTATAACGAAATCTGTCAGAAATTCATGGCGGATCCGGAGCATTTTCGGGACACTTTTGCCCGAGCTTGGTTCAAGCTGACCCACCGCGACATGGGCCCACGAGCAAACTATTACGGACCATTTGTGCCTAGCGAAGATCTCATCTGGCAAGATAACGTTCCGGCGGGCAGTACTGACTATGATGTTGATGTTGT
>JANQQH010000004.1 GCA_028285025.1 Hyphomicrobiaceae bacterium
ATCCACCCTGCTCACTCAACTGGCCGCCAACTTGGCACAAAACGGAAAACGGGTGATGTATTTTTCAGGCGAAGAAGCCACCGCCCAAGTGCGTTTGCGCGCCAATCGCTTAGGCGTCAAAAAAGCCCCCGTTGAGCTGGCCGCCGAAACCAATTTAGAAACCATTCTCGCTACTTTAAAATCAGGCCAGTCCCCAGCGCTGTGTATCATCGACTCCATCCAAACCTTATGGACAGAAACGGTCGAAGCTGCCCCGGGCACGGTTACCCAATTGCGCGCCACCACCCATGCTTTGATCCGCCAAGCCAAGAAAAGCGATTGCACGCTGATCATCGTTGGCCATGTCACCAAAGACGGCGCCATTGCCGGGCCAAAAGTCATTGAGCATATGGTTGACACCGTGCTTTATTTTGAAGGTGAACGCGGGGTACCATTTCGCATCTTGCGCGCTCAAAAAAACCGCTTTGGCCCCACTGATGAAATCGGCGTGTTTGAAATGCGCGAAGCCGGTTTAAAAGAAGTCACCAACCCTTCAGAGCTGTTTTTGTCCAGCCGCGACGAAAAAGGGGCCGGCACCTCAGTGTTTGCCGGTATAGAAGGCACACGCCCAGTTTTGGTTGAAATTCAAGCCCTTGTGGCCCCCTCCCCCTTTGGCACCCCGCGCCGCGCCGTGATTGGCTGGGAAAATAGCCGGCTCAATATGCTATTGGCTGTGCTAGAGGCCCGCTGCGGCATTGTGCTTGGCAAGCATGATGTTTACCTCAACATTGCTGGCGGCATAAAACTAACGGAACCAGCAGCAGATATGGCAGCCGCAGCCGCCCTTATCTCAGCCTTTACCGGCAATCAATTGCCAGATGACAGCGTATTCTTTGGCGAAGTGAGCTTATCTGGCAGCATTCGCCGAGTGGGGCATGCCATTCAAAGACTAAGAGAGGCAGAAAAACTAGGATTTACGGATTGTTATTTGCCTTCTCAAACCCAAGACACAGGAAATGTGACAATTAGGTGTCAGCCTGTCACCCATTTATCTGAAATTGTAAAAATGATTTCCACTTAAAGCTTGTTTAGGGGTAAAACTCAAAAA
>JANQQH010000009.1 GCA_028285025.1 Hyphomicrobiaceae bacterium
AATGGAGCTGTGTTGCCGGTGTTGGCGCTTTATATTGTTGCTGGTCAAGAGCAAGGCGTGCCAAGAGAGAAACTGTCTGGCACCATTCAAAATGACATCTTAAAAGAATTTATGGTGCGCAACACTTATATTTACCCGCCAAAGCCATCCATGCGCATCATTTCTGATATTATTAGCTATACCTCGGCCAACATGCCCAAGTTTAACTCCATTTCTATTTCCGGCTATCATATGCAAGAAGCTGGGGCGACTGCGGATTTGGAATTGGCTTACACTTTGGCTGATGGTATTGAATATGCGCGTGCCGGTGTGCAAACCGGTTTGCCGATTGATAAATTTGCGCCGCGGCTTTCCTTCTTTTGGGCCATCGGCATGAACTATTTCATGGAAATTGCAAAAATGCGTGCTGCCCGCATGATCTGGGCAACCTTGATTCAGGAAGAATTTAAACCTGACAACCCAAAATCGTTAAGCTTGCGCACTCATAGCCAAACATCAGGCTGGTCTTTGACCGCTCAAGATGTGTTCAACAATGTTGTGCGGACATGCCTTGAAGCTATGGCTGCTACACAAGGGCATACCCAAAGTCTGCATACCAATTCATTGGATGAAGCTTTGGCGTTGCCGACAGACTATTCAGCGCGCATTGCGCGTAACACACAATTGTTCCTGGCCCATGAATCTGACACTTGTAAGGTGATTGATCCGTGGGGTGGCTCTTTTTATGTTGAGCGGTTAACCCAAGAGCTAGCCCAAAAAGCCTGGGCGCATATACAAGAAGTGGAAGAGCTTGGCGGTATGGCGGCTGCAATTGATAAGGGCTTGCCAAAACTGCGCATTGAAGAGGCCGCTGCGCGCACCCAGGGGCGCATTGACAGCGGGGCGCAGACCATTGTTGGGGTGAATAAATATCTCAAATCTGAAGAAGATAAAATTGAGATTTTGAAAGTTGATAATGCTTCTGTACGCCAGCAACAATTGGCAAAACTTGAAAAGTTGCGTGCAGAGCGCAATGAAGAAGAGTGCGACGCCGCGCTTGAGGCTTTGACGAATGCAGCTGAAGGGGGAGGCAACTTGCTTGAAATGTCTGTGGCAACTGCTCGAACCAAAGCCACTGTTGGTGAGATTACGCAAGCGATGGAAAAAGTCTTTGGTCGTCATCAAGCAGAAATTAAGGTGATTTCTGGCGTTTACAAATCGGAGATGAATGCTATGGGGCAAGTGGTAGAAAAAGTACAGGCAAAAGTTTCAGACTTTGAAAAAATTGATGGGCGCCGCCCACGGATTCTGATTGCGAAAATGGGACAGGATGGTCATGATCGCGGCCAAAAAGTGATTGCCTCGGCCTTTGCTGATCTTGGCTTTGATGTTGATATTGGTGCCTTGTTCCAGACCCCGCAAGAAGCGGCCCGCCAAGCGATTGAAAATGATGTGCACATTCTGGGTGTTTCATCGCTTGCTGCTGGTCACCTCACTTTGGTGCCAGAATTGCGCGAAGCGTTGGAGAAAGAAAACCGGCAAGATATTATCATCGTTGTTGGCGGTGTTATTCCACCAGAAGATTATGACAGTTTGCTGCAAGCTGGTGCCAGTGCCGTTTTTGGGCCGGGCACTGTTATTGCTGATGCTGCAAGTGACCTGTTAGATCAGCTTGCTGAGCGTACTGCAGCTGAGTAACTTGTTATTTTTGGGCTTCTTGTTGATTTGAAAATGATGGTGAGTGATTGTCAGGTGATAAGGTTTTTGGTTCATTTCTATTTATCATACTAGGTCCTGTTGACAAATTCTTTCGTTATGGACTTTGTCAACAGGAGCTAAGGCATATAAAATATTAGGTATATTTTGTTGTTGTAATAAACAGTTATAAAAAAACAGAGAGTTTAAAAAAGAAAAGACCCCAAATTAGGGGCCTTTTGCATTTGAGTTTTTGAAACTTTCAAAAATTATGCACGGTCAAGTTCAGCTGGCATATAGCTGGTTACTTCCATGCCTGTTTCTGTTTCAGAAACTTGTGGGGCAGTCCAATTCATAATCAAATCCCTCATTTATGAGTTAAATCAAATATCCTAGCCAGTTTTCAGTTTTCTGATTATTGAGACCAAGATATACTAAAGGTTCCTCCCATTTACCTGGGCGCGATTATATTACCAAAAATCGAGCAGAGTGCAACCTTATCATTCACTTAAAATGAAATTTAAATTAATTATCATCATAAAATTAATCGGTCCTGAGTCTAGCTTTATTGTTAGAAACCCAATAATGTCGTCAAAATGACCCGGAATCTAAAATAAAGATTAAAAAAGGGGCAGGGTTTGTTTTTCCATTTTCTTGATTTTTGAAACCTGAAATAGGTATAGAAAATGCAAAGGATTTATACTCAAAAGAGTTCGTCATTACTATAGTGAGTTATATGTTTATTTAGGAGTATACATATCATGTCCACGGATCATTTGGCAGCAGATCCAGCCACATTATCTGATCAAGAATTAATAGAAGTTTGTTTAGAGACGCCGTCTTCTTCAGCTGTTGGCTTGCGCTATCATTTGGAGCAAAAAAAGCGGGATAAGCGGAGTTTTAAATTGCTCATTTGGCTTAGTTTTTGG
>JANQQH010000011.1 GCA_028285025.1 Hyphomicrobiaceae bacterium
TTGTGTCTTCAGCAAATGATTGAATTTCCTCTGGGTCCACAAAACGTTCTATTTTAAAAGCTGGACTCATAGGTCGTTTCTCCAATTCTTACAAAACAATATTATATTTAATAAAGAGCAGGGCTCTTTAAAAAAATACAATAAAACAAATGCTTAAGGGAATAACCTCTGCTGGAACAGATCCCCCCAAGTCCCATCAAAGCTAAAATGTGACAGAAAAAAACTAACAAGTTGTTTCTATTTGCTTTAAAAGCGCACAAAAGTTGCGAAAAATGAGCGTGTTTAGCCCAAAAATAGAAAAAATATAAATGAAGATATCAAATTCGCATTTAGGCTTTTTCTAGCTGATCAACCCGGTCTTTTAAATGCTCTAGGCCTTCCGGGCAGGGGCCACCATAGGCCCAGTCTAACAATTCAATAAAATGAACAACCGGGGTTGGTGAATGATGATTTAATTGCGTTAAGCAACCAAGATTGGCTGTGGCAACAAGATCTGGTTTGACATGGGCGATATGCTCAGCTTTTCTTTCGCCAAGGGAAGAGGCGATCTGAGGTTGAAGCACATTGTAAACACCGGCTGACCCACAACATATATGGGCTTCATTGAGCTGTAAGACCGTAAACCCGGCATTGCGTAATAGTTGCTGAGGTTGGTGGGTTATTTTTTGCCCGTGCATCATTGAACAGGGAATGTGAACGGCAACTTTTAAATCGCTCCATAATTGGGCGGTGCCAAAATTATAATCGATTAGAAATTCACTGATATCAAAAACTTTTGTAGACAGTTTATGAGCTTGTTCATTGAGTGACAGTTTAGATGCTAGCTTTTTGTTTGAGCTGATTAAATGGCCATAGTCTTTAACTGTTGTGCCACAACCAGATGCATTGATGATAATGCCATCAAGAGGTTTGTCTTCTTCTAATGCTGCTATGGCTTCGATGTTACGGCTTGCATGCGAACAGGCTCGGTCAAGTTGACCCATATGCAAATCAAGCGCGCCGCAACAGCCATGGTTTTCAGGCACAATCACTTCGATGCCTTGGCGGGCCATTAACCGGATGCTGGCATCATTAATTGAGGGGCGCACCACTTGCTGGACGCATCCTGTCATTAAGGCAACCCGTTTATATTGTTGGCCCTTTGGCCTGGCAACCCCTCCGCCTGTAAATTCAGGTGAGCGTTTGGGCGTTTTTGG
>JANQQH010000016.1 GCA_028285025.1 Hyphomicrobiaceae bacterium
GGTTCAACGCTTTCCATGCAAGTGGCGCGGTTGTTGGAAGGGCGCAAGGATCGGTCGTTAGCAACTAAATGGCGGCAGATCAGACTGGCGCTACAGTTGGAAAAAAGGTTTTCAAAGCGGGAAATTCTTGATCTTTATATTAAGCTCACACCGTTTGGTGGCAATTTGGAAGGGGTGCGGGCGGCTTGCTTGGCTTATTTTGGCAAGGAGCCGAAGCGGCTTTCGCTCGCCGAGGCGGCCACTTTGGTGGCGCTGCCGCAATCTCCAGAAGGGCGCCGACCAGATCGGTTTCCTCAACGGGCTAAAAAAGCGCGCGACCGGGTGTTAAAACGGGCATTTGAAAATAAGATCATTTCAAAAGATGACTATCTTTATGCCCTTCGCCAACCGATGATAGACAAACGCCAAGCGTTTCCTATGTGGGCCGCGCATGTGGCGGAACGCATGGTTAAGACCGCCCCTTCCTCTCAAGAGATAAAAACTAGTCTTTCTCGTCCTTTGCAGATTAAACTTGAGGCGCTGGCCAAATCTCATGCCTTCCGGCTTGGCAAAGGGTTATCCGCTGCCATTTTGGTGATTGACCACCATAACGGCGATGTGCTGGCTCATGTGGGGGCAGCGGACTATCATGATAAGGCGCGCTTTGGCCCGATTGATATGACACGGGCGGTGCGCTCACCTGGCTCGACGTTAAAGCCATTTATATATGGGATGGGGTTTGATGCAGGCATGGTGCACCCAGAAAGTCTTATAGAAGATGCCCCGGTGCGCTTTGGGCTTTATACGCCAGAGAATTTTGATGGCAAGTTTCATGGCACGGTGACCATTCGCCAGGCTTTGCAAAAGTCGCTCAACATCCCTGCGGTGAAATTGTTGGCGCGGATTAAACCCTCACGCTTTGGGGCCCGGTTTTCTTATGCTGGGATCCGCTCTTCCATGCCGAATAATTTATCTGTCGCGCTTGGCGGGGTGGGTTTTACCTTGAAAGATCTGGCCAAGGCTTATTTACATATTGCCAACCCTGGGTCTGGCCTTGAATTGAATTACCTGCACCCAGCACCTGCCCGTTCGGCCGACAAAATTTTAAAGCATCGCCCGCTGATGAGTGAGAAGGCTGCCTTTTATGTCACCCATATTTTGCGTGGGAGCCCGCCGCCAAAAAATGCCAAACCTGGCGCATTGGCATATAAAACCGGCACCTCTTATGGCTACCGTGATGGCTGGGCGGTTGGTTATGATGGGCAGCATTTGGTGGCGGTGTGGATTGGGCGGCCTGATGGCGGGCCGACAACCAACTTAACAGGCATTGGCGCAGCAGGGCCATTGCTGTTTGATGTGTTCCAGCATATTGGTGAAAAGCGTGTGCCCTTTGCCCGCCCGCCGCGCGGGGTGATTTTTGCCAGTGGGGATGATCTGCCCCCGCCTTTGCGCTGGTTTGATAAAGAAAAGCGGCGTTTAACGGCTCATAATGGACAAGCCAAAATCGCCAAGGTGAAGATTGCTTTCCCTCCAAAAGGAGCTGAGTTTTATCTACAAAAGAAACGAACGGCGTCTATGCCCATTGCTCTGAAGGCTGAAGGGGGGAAATTGCCCTTGACTTGGTTGGTTGATGGAAAGATTGTACCTTCAAAGGCCCATCTTCGTCATAGTTTTCACAAAGTGAGCACTGCTGGCTTTGTTGAGTTTTCAGTGATTGATGCATTGGGCAGAACTGACCGCGTGCAAATTCGTGTGCGTTAACCTCAAGCTCGATCGTCTCCTTAACTTCCATGGTGAGATTTTTGCATTTTGAAATCGCTTGTCAAGGGCTCTTTAAGTGGCGCTTTAGATTGCCCACCAGCAACCGCGCTAAGCGCTCCGCACCCTTGCCTCTTAAAAAAAATGCCAAAGTCTAACCATGGAAGTTAAGGAGACTTGCAAATCGCTGATCACTATTTTTTTATCATAATTTTTATTGTCGGTGTTTGTTTTGTACCTTAAGAACAAGTCCTTATGAACAACGTTCTTCAAATCCGCATCGTTCTCTTCTGGGGCTTGGGCATTTTTATGTGTCTGGCTGCTTTGGGATTGCACCTGTCTTCTTATCGGTTTTCTTATGATTATGCGGTGGCGCAAATGCCGGTTTGGGCCTTGGTTGCTGGCTTAATGGGCGTGGGGTGTGTTTTTGTTGGTTTGAGTTATTTGCTCACCCAATTATCAGGCGAAAAAAAGCGCGCGGCTTGGTTTGTTGTTTTTCTCTTTGCCATTGGGTTTATGGCCCGGGTTTTGTTGATGGGCAGTGAACCGGTTTTGGAAGATGACTATCAACGATACATGTGGGATGGGGGCTTGGTTGCCAATGGGCTGAACCCTTATCTTTATAGCCCGGCTGATGTGCTTGAAGGGCGTGCCCTGTCTTCTTATTATCAATTGGCTGATGAGGCGTATCCGGTGGTAGAGCGCATAAACCATGCACATTTGCGCACCATTTATCCTGTGGGGGCCCAGGCTTTGTTTGGGGTGGCGCATAAAATTGCGCCCTTCTCTTTGTTTGGATGGCGTTTGCTTATTTTGCTTTGTGAACTGATAGGCTTTGCTTTGTTGCTTAAACTTGTTTGGCACTTTAAGCGTGATGAAATTTGGCTGGCCGCTTATTGGTGGAACCCGCTGGTGATCAAAGAGCTGATCAACTCGGCCCATATGGAGGCGGTGTTGGTGCCGTTTATTTTGCTTGGGGTTTATGCCGGAGTTAACAAACGATTTTTCACAGCAAGTGTTGCCTTTACTTTGGCGGCCAGCATTAAAATCTGGCCCGCTTTGTTGTTGCCGTTGGTATGGCGGCGCATGTTCTCTCAGCCCTGGGGGCTGGTTGGGGCGGTTAGTTTTGCTGTTCTAATTGGGGCTGCGATTATAGGCCCCTTTATTGCCTATGGTTTGAATGAAAGTTCGGGCCTTGTGGCTTATGCCATGAAGTGGAAAACCAATTCAGCTTTTTTCCCAACTTTTGAAAAGGCAATCACATGGGGGTTGGCAGCCATTGGTAACACAAATTGGGCGCCTCTTATTGCGCGCGGATTGGTCGGTTGCGGATTGATTTTCGTGCTCGCGAGACTTGTCTTTTCTGCTGCGAATGGAGGGCTTCAATATTTATCACAAATATTTATCATGTCATTGTTGATATTTTTGTTTAGCCCGGCGCAATTTCCTTGGTATTTCATTTGGGTTGCTCCTTTTTGCGTGTTTTTCCCCTTATGGGGGCTGATTGTTTTAGTGCCGCTTATGGCGCTTTATTATGCTGGATTTGCTTTGATGAGCGCTGGTACGTTTGAAGATTATCGCCTCCCTTTGGCCTTTGTGGTTTGGCTACCAGTTTGGGCGTTATTGTTTTGGCAAGGGCGAACCATTTGGAGGTCTTCCGATGCGCAATGAAAAATTTATCAGCGTGGTCATCCCCGCTTTAAATGAAGAGAATGCCATTGGCGATGTGATTAAAGATTTGCCCGATTGGATTGATCAAGTGGTGGTGGCTGATAATGGCTCTCGTGATAACACTGCTCCCATTGCACAAGAGTTGGGTGCAGATGTTGTGTTTGAATTAGAGCCCGGTTATGGCGCGACCTGTTTGAAAGGGCTTAGTGCTGTTAGACAAGCCGATATTGTCGTTTTTTTAGATGGCGATTATTCTGATTTTCCTGAAGATGTGCACAAGCTGGTAGACCCGATTGCAAATGGGGCCCATGACTTTGTGCTTGGCTCGCGTACCAAAGGGCTGGTACAAAAGGGGGCTTTAACGCATACGCAAATTTTTGGTAATTGGCTGGCTTGCTTTTTAATGCGCCTGCTTTGGAAAACGTCTTACAGTGACCTTGGCCCCTTTCGGGCGATTGATGCTGACCTTTTGCAGCGCCTGAATATGAGTGATCGTAATTATGGCTGGACGATTGAAATGCAGATTAAGGCCCATGTACAAAAAGCGCGTATTTTAGAAGTCCCTATTCGCTATCGCCAGCGCATAGGGGTTTCCAAAATATCAGGTACCATCAGCGGGACCTTTAAAGCTGGCTATAAAATTCTCGCTACGATTTATAAATATAGAAACCTTAAATAGCAAAGCACGCAAATCTATATTGTTTAATAGCGCCAGTTTTCTTTTGATTGCAGGAGCTTCCCCCAGTGAGAATCATAGGGATGGATAAAGGGGGTTGGGCCTTTTTTGTTTACCATTGGATACTTATTGTTAGACCACCCAAACAGACCTTTGGTTAAATTGTCTACGCTGGTAGCACCTGCTTTGTGTAGATCTTGTTGTAGGTAACGCGCCATTTTTGATGAGCGCACACCAACAGAGCAATAAAACACAACCCTTTTGCCCTTTATCCGCTGGCCGTATTTTTTCATAAATTGAGAGGCCCAGGTGGAGGGACTTAAATGATGAGCGCCTTTTAGGTGGCTGACTTCAAATTCGCGTTTTTCTCTCACATCAAATATTAGAAAGTCTTGGGCTTTGTTTTTTTGGATGGCTTGCAATAAGGTTTCTGCTGGCATATGGGGAACACTGGGGTAATCAACCTCTATATCTTTATGAACGGCGTTGAGCGTAAAGTCAGCCGCTTGGAGGGATGAGGGTAAAATCATGATCGCTAACGCCACAAGAAGCGATTTGAGTTTGCTTTGCATCTATTGCCCTTTCATGACCTGAGCAGCTGCGATGAGCGCTTGGGCATAATGTATCCCATTATCATTGGTGAAAGCTTGTGTTGGGTCAAGCGTTTTAGGGCTTGCGCTTCAAAATCACTGTTTTCAGCCTAAAGCGCGGTCGTGTTGACAAAGTCCATGACTAAATTATTTGTCAACAGGACCTAAATATTGATCTTGAACTCTCCTTTTATGCCGTTGATAAACTCTTTTGTTGTTACGGCTTTTTTACCTTCTCTTTGCAGCTTTATGAACTCAATTGCTCCTTGTTCACAATTAAAAACCAGGTTCTGTTGTCTTGATTTTTTGTGATCAGATGAAGATGACACGATTTGAGACCTTAGGACTTTAATGCGTTCAACTTTATTTGGGGCTATTTTGCCTTCAAACCAGGCCCCTGGAAAAGGGCTCAGGCCGCGAATATGGTTATGAATTTCTTGCGCGGTTTTTGACCAATCTATGCGTGTTTCACTTTTGGAAATTTTACTTGCATATGTGACGCCCTCTTGAGATTGAGG
>JANQQH010000020.1 GCA_028285025.1 Hyphomicrobiaceae bacterium
TCAAAAACCAGCGAAATTCAAGCGGCAAATTTGGGTATTGCTTTGACCAGTCTTGATGAGGAGCCTTTTTTAGATATCACTGTTGATGGGGCCGATGAGCTTGATAAAGATTTGCGCCTGATTAAAGGGGGCGGGGGCGCCTTGTTGCGCGAAAAAATTGTGGCGATGTCGTCTGATCGTATGGTGGTTATTGGAGATAATAGCAAGCTTGTTGATAATTTGGGCAAATTTCCTTTGCCTGTGGAGGTGGACAGGTTTGGATTGCGTGCCACGCTTGAAATGATGGCTGCTTTGACAGATGAGCTGGGTTTACACCAAGACTTAAAAGTGCGTGAGAGTGACGAAGGTGGTTTTTATCAAACCGATGGCGGGCATTATATTGTGGATTGCTCTTATGGCATTATTCCTGATCCGGAAGAATTAGCTGATTGTCTTGCTATGTTGCCAGGTGTTATTGAGTCTGGCTTGTTTATTGGGATTGCTGAACGCGCCCTAATCGGGGGACCAAACGGTGTTGAAGTTTACGTGTCCCCTTATGAAGATGAGGAGATGGTATAAGTTTATGGGCTTTGATTATGATCTGTTTGTCATTGGTGCTGGCTCTGGTGGGGTGCGCGCTGCGCGCATGGCTTCTACTTATGGTGCCAAGGTGGCAATTGCTGAAGAATATCGCTATGGCGGGACTTGCGTAATTCGGGGTTGTGTTCCTAAAAAATTACTTGTTTACGCGGCACGCTTTCAGGGGAGTTTTGAAGATGCGGCTGGGTTTGGTTGGAGCTTAGATGAGCCTTCTTTTGATTGGGCAAGCTTAATTGCGGCCAAAGACAAAGAGATTGATCGTCTTAGTCAAATCTATGTCAAGTTGCTTGATCAGTCAGGCGTTACTTCCTTCGATGATCGGGCCGAGATTGTGGGCCCTCATGAAATTAAGCTTGTGAACGAGAACCGATCGATTAGCGCTGAACGTATTCTTGTGGCTGTTGGGGGCACGCCATTTAAACCAGATGTTCCTGGGAAAGATTTGGGGATTACCTCTAATGAAGCGTTTCATTTAACAGATTTACCAAACGCTATCACTGTGATTGGCGGGGGCTATATTGCTGTTGAATTTGCCTCTATTTTTAATGGGTTAGGGGCCAAGACCACCCTTGCTTATCGCGGGCCAAAAGTGTTGCGCGGCTTTGATGTGGATATACGTGATGGCTTAACAAAAGCACTTATTGATCGGGGCATTGATGTGCGCCTTGGTGTGTCTCCTCAAAAAATAGAAAAAAAGGGGGACGATTTAACCCTTCACTTTGATGATGGGGCTCAGTTGCAGACAGATCAGGTTATGTTCGCCACCGGCCGTGTGCCGAAAACAGATGGTTTGGGGTTAGATAATGCTGGGGTCAAAGTTGGGTCAAAGGGGCAGATTGAGGTGGATGGTTTCTCTCAAAGTAGTGTGCCCTCTATTTATGGAGTGGGTGATGTAACTGACAGGGTGAACTTAACGCCAGTTGCTATCAGAGAAGGGGCCGCTTTTGCGCAAACGGTTTATAATGATCAACCAACCAATGTGGATCATGAGCTTATTCCAACCGCCGTTTTTTCTGAACCAGAAATTGGTACCATTGGGCTGACCCAGGAGGAAGCACTTTCGGCTCACGGTGAGATTGATGTTTACAAATCTGAATTTAATCCAATGAAAAACACAATTTCAGGTAGGGTTGAAAAAACGATTATGAAAGTTCTTGTGGCTGCTAAGACTGACCGGGTCGTAGGGGTGCATATTTTAGGGCCTGATGCGGCTGAAATCGTCCAGGCGCTGGGCATAGCCATCAAGATGGGGGCAACCAAGGCTGATTTTGATGCCACCATGGCATTGCACCCTTCAGCGGGTGAAGAATTGGTTACGATGAAAGATAAAGTTACTGTTGGGGGTTAACTGGTGTTTTTTGGTATCTTAAAATGCAGCATTAACTAAGTTGGACGGCTCCTTAGGTTTTAATGTTTGGGCATGAGAGGTAAAAATTAAAGCTATTTAGAGTTTTTGCTCGTCAAAAAGACTGAATATAGATAAAAGCATCTCCTAAAGTTAAAGATCGTGTGTTGAGAGTTTATGACCCGTTTTAATAATCGTTATGTTTTGGTCACTGGCGCTGGTTCTGGTATTGGCGCGGCGATTGCTCATGAGTTTGCCCGTGAAGGGGCTTTTGTTTATGTGGTTGATATTGATGTTGAGCGGGCAGAGGATGTGGCCGGTCAGATCAAGAATGCCGGCGGTCAGGCGCTTGAGGTGCAGGCCGATGTCACCGATGGACCATCTGTTAAAGCCGCGATCGAGGCCATTAAGGCTCACTCAGGCAAGCTTGATATCATTGTGAACAATGCTGGCATGAATGTGCGCACAGATTTGCGCCATATGACGGATGAAGAATGGGACTTGGTGTTGCAAGTGAATCTGGTTGGAGGTGCTCGCTTTGCCAGGGATGGTTTTGAGCTTTTGAAAAATTCAGACCATGCCGCCATTGTTAATTTGGCTTCGGTTATGGCAACGCGCTCTACGCGCCAAATGAGCGCTTATTCTTCTACCAAAGCAGCCATGGCCTCTCTTTCTCGCGGGCTTGCTGTTGAATACGCCCCGTTTAACATTCGGGTGAATTATTTGTGCCCTGGGTTTGTCGCCACCAATTTAACCAGCCGGTTTGTGCGCAATCCGGTTGTGAAAGAACAAATTTTAAATCGTACACCTATGGGGCGCTTTGGCGAGCCGGAGGAAATTGCTAAAGCGGCTTTGTTTCTAGCTTCTGACGATGCCTCATATATGACAGGTTCAGGCATTACGGTTGATGGCGGGATGATGGCAGCTCTTTAAGTCCTTGTTTTGGGCAAGAGCTTGCTTACATATTTTTCAGTTGGCAAACCTACTGGCAATGGCCTATAACGCTAAAACTTTAGCCTGCGACTAATCCGCGCTAAAGATATTGTAAATTTTGGTAGATTTAAGAGATGGAACCTATGGCAGAGTCCTGGCAAGCTGATAGTTGGCGTAACAAACCGATCGTGCAAGTGCCTGATTACCCTGATGCACAAGCTTTAAAAGACGTTGAGACCAGACTGGAAAGTTTCCCGCCGCTTGTATTTGCAGGTGAAGCGCGCAATTTAAAAAAGCGCTTGGCGCGGGTGGCAAAGGGTGAGGCGTTTTTGCTACAAGGGGGCGATTGTGCTGAAAGCTTTAGCGAGCATCATGCTGATAACATTCGTGATTTTTTTCGGGTTATGCTGCAAATGGCGGTTGTGCTGACTTATGCTGGGTCTGTACCTGTTGTGAAAGTGGGCCGAATAGCGGGGCAATTTGCCAAACCACGCTCAGCCCCTATGGAAGATCTAGATGGTGTGTCTCTTCCTTCTTATCGTGGTGATATTATAAACGGCATTGATTTTACTGAAGAAGATCGCGTGCCTGACCCGGAACGCCAGATAAAGGCCTATCGCCAATCTGCTGCAACCTTAAATTTGCTGCGTGCTTTTGCGCAAGGGGGCTATGCTAATTTAGAGCATGTGCATCAATGGATGTTGTCCTTTGTAGAAAAAAGCCCGGCAGGTGAGCAATTTGCTGAGTTAGCCAACCGGATTTCTGAGACCGTTGATTTCATGCGGGCGTGTGGTATTAGCCCTGAGAACACAAGGCAGTTAAACACCACCAATTTTTTCACCAGTCACGAAGCTTTGTTGCTTGGCTATGAGCAGGCTTTGACACGGCTTGATTCCACCTCGGGCGATCATTATGCCACCTCTGGTCACTTCATTTGGATTGGAGATAGAACCCGCCAGGTGGACCATGCACATGTGGAATATGCACGCGGCATTAAGAACCCACTGGGTCTCAAATGCGGGCCGAGCATTAGCAATGATGATTTGCTGCGCCTGATTGATATTCTTAACCCTGAAGATGAAGCTGGGCGCCCCACATTAATATGCCGGTTTGGTTCAGACGATGTGCAAGAGCATTTGCCTCGTCTAATTCGCACAGTGGAAAAAGAAGGGCGCACGGTTGTTTGGTCCTGTGACCCGATGCATGGCAACCCTATTAAGGCCAGTACTGGCTATAAGACCCGTCCGTTTGATCGGGTGCTGTCAGAAGTCACTAACTTTTTTGATGTTTGCCAGGCTGAGAACGTACATCCAGGTGGTGTGCATGTGGAGATGACAGGCCAGAACGTCACCGAATGCATTGGCGGAGCTCAGAGCGTGAAAGAGGCGGACTTGTCTCATCGCTATCACACCCATTGTGACCCGCGGCTTAATGCTGATCAGGCGCTGGAGTTGGCGTTTTTGATTGCTGAGCGCATGAAAAAAGATCGTGATGGTCAGCCGGTTAAAGCTGCTCAGTCAGCTTAATAGAGCTTGTCTTTTACTCAAAGCTTGAGTGGTTCATATGACAGACAGCTTAAAAGTGGCCCTTGCACAGCTTAATCCCATCATGGGAGATTTTGCTGGCAATGTTGAACTTGCCCGCCAAGCTCACGCTCAAGCTGAAAACCAAGATGCTGATCTGCTTGTATTTTCTGAACTTTTTGTCACAGGATATCCACCTGAAGATCTGGTGTTGCGCCCTTCATTTCAAGCCCAAGCCCGCAAAGCGGTTGAGGAGATCGCCTTGCTGACTGCAAAAGGACCGGCGATTTTGGTTGGTAGTCCTTGGGTGGATGAGGGCAAGCTTTACAATAGCGTGTTGTTGCTAGAAGAAGGCGCTGTCAAAACAAGCTGCTATAAGGTTGATTTGCCAAACTATGGTGTGTTTGACGAAAAGCGGGTGTTTGCCAGTGGGCCGATGCCGGGCCCGATCGATTTTAAAGGCGTGCGTTTGGGGCTGCCGATTTGTGAAGACATTTGGGCCCCTGATGTTACCGAATGTTTGGAGGAAACGGGTGCGGAAATTTTGATTGTTCCGAACGGTTCGCCCTATGCGGTTGGCAAACATGAGTGGCGCATGAATGTGGCTGTTGGCCGGGTGAGCGAGACCAAACTGCCAATGCTCTATGTGAACCAGGTTGGCGGGCAGGATGAGTTGGTATTTGATGGGGCCAGTTTTGCGCTTGATGGCGATTGTCAGTTAAAAGCGCAATTTCCCTCATTTGAACCCCATGTAGAGACTATAAAGCTTGAACGGGCTGATGATGGATGGCGTGTTGCTTTGAACGATTTAGCGCCAGAGATGCCTCAGGATGAAGCCATCTACCAAGCTTGCGTTTTGGGCTTGCGTGATTATGTCAATAAAAATGGGTTTCCAGGTATTGTCTTGGGGCTATCAGGCGGCATTGATAGTGCTTTGTGTGTTGCGATGGCGGTTGATGCACTGGGGCCAGAACGGGTGCGAGCGGTGATGTTGCCGTTTCATTATACCAGCCAAGCTAGCCTTGATGATGCTAGCCTTTGTGCCCAGCGGCTGGGCATTCGTTATGAGATCATGCCGATTGAACAAGCGGTTGAGGGCACTAAGGCGTCATTGGCAACCGCTATGAATGAAGGCATTGGCGGGATTACAGAGGAAAACATTCAATCACGCTTGCGCGGTGTGTTGCTGATGGCGCTGTCTAATAAAACCGGGGATATGGTTGTAACGACTGGCAATAAATCTGAGGTTTCTGTGGGCTATGCCACGCTTTATGGCGACATGAATGGTGGTTTTAACCCGATTAAAGACCTGTATAAAACCAAGGTTTATGAATTATCACGCTTGCGCAATAAAATGGTTCCCAAGGGCGGGCTGGGCCCTTCAGGGGAGGTTATTCCTGACAATATCATCACCAAAGCGCCTACAGCTGAACTGCGTGAGAACCAAACTGACCAGGATAGTTTGCCCCCTTATGATGTTTTGGATGACATTTTAGAATGTTTGATTGAGCATGATATGCCGGTTGAGCAAATCGAGGTGCGCGGGCATGAGCTGAAAACCATTGCCAGAGTGGAGCATTTATTGTATTTGGCAGAATATAAACGGCGGCAAGCGGCACCTGGTGTGAAAATCACGCTCAAACATTTTGGCCGGGACAGACGCTACCCGATTACCAATAAATATCGTGATGGGGTGTAAGCCTTCATTTTAAATTGTGTCAAGATCCTGCCTTAAATTCCATGGTGAGATTTTTGCATTTTAGAA
>JANQQH010000052.1 GCA_028285025.1 Hyphomicrobiaceae bacterium
AGCGGTATTTTTCGGGTCACACATGATTAACCTTTTGTTAACAATTATCCCTGCTTTGGCTTATTAAAATTCAAGAGATTGCGAGATTTATGTCTGAGATAACAACATATAGTGATGGTCCTCTTGGTTGGATCACCATTAGCGCCCCTGAAAAGCTGAATTCTATGAGTGAAAAGATGTGGCAACAATTGCCAGAAGCTGTAGCTCAGTTGGAAAAAGACCCCGCTATTCGTGTTTTGATCTTAAGGGGGGATGGCACCAAGGCGTTTTCAGCCGGGGCGGATATTTCTGAATTTGACCGTTTGCGGGATGGAGATAATGCGCAAAACTATAATCAATTGAACCATGATGCGTTTGCCGCCTTGCAAAACTGTTCAAAGCCAACCATAGCGATGATCCATGGGTTTTGCATGGGTGGTGGGTTTTTGTTGGCTCATTCAGTTGATTTGCGCCTTGCAGGCAAAAGCGCGCGCTTTTCATTGCCGCCTGCCAAATTAGGCATTGGGTTTGATGTGCGGTGGCTTGCTTTGGTGTTAAAAAACTTGCCAGCTGGCCTGACCAAAGAAATGATATTTACAGGCAGGCGATATGAGGCGCGCCACTTGCAAGCTTTTGGCACTTTAAATCAAGTGGTTGAAGATGATGAGTTGTTCGAGGCCACCCAAACCTTGGCCAAGACCATTGCCGCCAATGCGCCTTTGACAATTCAAAGTGTTAAGCGGGCGATTGACGCGCTTTGCCGCAATGATCATCATATTGATTTTGCCCAACATGATGCGCTTACCCAGGCTTGCTTTGAAAGTGAAGATTACAAAGAAGGTCGCCAGGCTTTTAAAGAGCGGCGCGCTCCGGCTTTTAAAGGTGTTTAATAGTAACAAGTACAGAGCCTAGCCTTCCCCTTAATTTCCATGGTAATGGTTTTTGCATTTTGAAATCGCTTGTCAAGGACGCGGAGCGCAAGTGAAAATACTTTTATTGGCGCTTTGGATGCCCACCAGCAACCGCGCTATCAAGCGATTTAAAAATGCAAAAACCTTACCATGGAAATTAAGGGGAACTGCGGGGAACCTAGTTTTCTTCTATCTCATTTAAAAACTCTAAGACGCCCTTTTTGTAAATTGGGTCGCCAACAGCGCGCATATGATCGCGGTCAGTGATGGGCAAATGTTTTGCGCCGGGGATGAGTTCAGCCAGCTTTGCCCCGTCGCCTGCGATCACATCTTTCGTGCCAACTGCAACCATAGCAGGTATTTTTATAGCGCCGACCATTTCTTCAGCCACAGGTACACGCGTGGAGCGTATGCAAGCAGCAAGCGAGAGCATATCGCTTTTGGTTTGTTCGGCAAATTCGCGGAAATTGCGCGCTGCTGGGTTGGTGACGTCATCGACTGTGTTGGCCTCTAACGCTCTGGCAATGGGTTCTGGATTGCCAATGCCGCGTATCAGATTATACCCCATACCAGCAAAGATGACAGAGCGCATGATGTCTGGGTAATCACGGGTTACAAAGGCAGAAATGCGCGCGCCCATGGAATACCCCATAATATGGGCTTGTTTGATGGAAAGGTGATCAACCAGAGCTTTTACATCGCCAGCCATCAAGTCAGCGCCGTAATCTTCGACGTTATGACGTTTTTCACTCAGCCCATGGCCGCGATTGTCAAAGGAAATTGTGGTGTAACCGGCTTTTGTCAATGTTTGAAACCAGCTGGGTGTGATCCAGTTCATATGGCTATTGGAGGCAAAGCCATGAACCAAAACGATGGGAAATGGCCTTTTAGGCGCGTTTTCATTTGGCTCCTCAACGAAATAAGCTAATCTGACCCCGCTTGACTCAAATGTTCCTGTTGGTTCCATAATGAGGCACTTTTCCCCTATCATTGTCTTGTGAATTTGCTCTATCATTCCTTGGCAAACAACGCTATCTTTGTAAACTGTTTATCGTTGAGTGCTAGCTTTTTTTAAACTTAAGACTGAATGAGGACACCTAAATGGCACACGTGGCCCCGCCGAAATATAGCAATGACATTGGAGCTGAGCGCATCGAAATCGGTGTGAAAGAATTTCAGTGTATTGGCGCTATGCCTCCGTTTGACCATCCCCATGTTTATTTGGACATGGGACAAGACACACACATTGTTTGTCCTTATTGCTCTACCCTTTATCAGTATAATGAAAAACTTGAGCCGCATGAAACCTTGCCTAATGGCTGTGCATTTTCTCAGCCTGAGCTTGTGAAATAAGCTGAGGGTTTTATGTGTGCAGCGCGCGACCAATTGCCTGTTCTGATTATTGGCGGCGGCATTGGCGGGCTTTGTTTGGCGCTGGAATTGGGGCGGCGCAACATTTCAGTTTCCCTGTTTGAGCAAGCTTCAGAATTTGAAGAATTTGGAGCTGGGCTGCAACTGAGTCCAAACGCTGTGCGCCGGTTAAAGGCTTTGGGGCTTGCAGATGATTTGGCCCCACTTGCCGGCAAGCCGACAAAAATTGTTATTCATGATGGGCTTGATGGGGACGCGATCAATGAAATCCCGCTGGGCTCTTCGGCCATTGAGCGATATGGCGCGCCCTATTGGGTCATGGCGCGCAAGGATTTGCAGGCTATTTTGCTAGCGGCTGTAAAAGCTCTGCCCTCAATTGAAATTTTCACCGACCATAAATTTGTAACCTACAGCCAAAATGAAACCTCCATTACCGCTGAGATGGAAAATGGGAAACGTTTTCAAGGACGGTTGCTGGTGGGCGCTGATGGCATTTGGTCGCGTGTGCGGCATATGATTGATAAACAGGCTGTGCCCTCTTCCACCGGGTTTATTGCGTGGCGCGCTTTGGTTGATACTGACAAAGCACCGGCTTTGTTTCAGGAGCCTTTTACGCACGTTTGGCTGGGGCCGGACAGTCATTTGGTTCATTACCGGGTCAGCGGCGGGGCGCAGCATAATTTAGTTGGGGTGACCAGGGGGGAAGCCAAACCACGCACTTGGTCTGAAAACTTACCAAAAGAGCAACTTTTTGAGCACTTGCGGCCCTGGACAAAGCCCGTTCGCAAAGCGGTGATGGACATTGACAATTGGGTGGCCTGGCCGTTGATGTTGTTACGCCCATTTAAACCCTGGCATAAACGGCGCCTTGTTTTGCTGGGCGATGCAGCCCATGCCGTGGTGCCGTTTTTGGCACAAGGGGCGGCCCTGGCGATTGAGGATGCGGCCCTTTTAGGGACCTTAATC
>JANQQH010000061.1 GCA_028285025.1 Hyphomicrobiaceae bacterium
TGATGCAACAAGGCTTGCTCGCAAGAACCCCGCGCGGGCGCACAGCCACAGCCAGAGCCTTCCAACATTTAGGGGTTCACAGGGTGCGTTCTTCAGACAACGCTTCTGGTGAAGGTCAATCAAATTTGTTTGAGCCGGAATAGGGTGCTAGATTGCTTTTAAAGGGCAAGAGAAAAGCCCTGTTTGGCGACTAAAGTTTCATGTCTCTGTTATGGTTTTGCGGTTATGTTTATCGCTAGATGAGATCATCAATGGCATGATTGATTGATAATTTTGTGCTGTCGGAGGATTTTGCTTTATGTTGGGATTTATCAAAAAACTATTCGGAACGAGTCAAAAGGCCGTTGATCAAGCGACAGAACTTGGTCAAAAGGGGCTCGACACAACCAAAGAAATGGCCCAGGCAGGCGCCAAAATGGTTGATGACACAGCTCAAGCAACAACTGAAATTATGGAAAAATCGACGGAAGCGGCCTTAAAGGCTGGTGAGCAGGTTGTTGAGGCCACCAATGAGTTAGGAAACCAAGCGCTTGAGACCACCAAGGATATGGTTAGCTCTTCAGTTGAAGCCAGCGCTGAAATGGTTGCTCAAGCTCAAGAGGCAGGCCAAGAGATGATCACTGAAACGGTTGATCAGGCAGCAGGCGCTGTTGAAGCCGCTGTAAACGCCACAGCTGGTGTTGTCGCCGGAGCAACTGGTGCTGCAGTTGCGGGCGCCAAAGCCATGGTTTCAGGTGATATGCCAATACCGGCTGAACCAGCCGCTTTCCTTGATAGAGATGAATTTGTCTTGCCACGCTCTGAAAATGTGGACCAAGCCATGGCGCACATTAAGACACTGGTTGGTCAGGAAGGTTTTGCCAAGGGATTGCGCATATTTGAATATGCCCTTGCCGGTGCCAGTACTTTCGACCTACGAGTTGATCGCGAATTGTTAGCCATTGCTGCTATATTTAGCCAAACAGGGCAAAATGCAGGTGAGCAGGCCTATGCCTTTTGCATCAAACATGGCATGTGGGATGCTTTAGCTGAAAAAATTAAAGAGGCTATAGAGGCACACACTTCGGGCCTGCAAGCAGATGATTTGGAAACACGTGCCTTAGCGCTGGGTGTATTAGCTGAAAGCCATGCAGGCGCTGTACCTTATGTGCATTCGGCCACCGCAGCGGAAACCGTACGCAGACATTCTTAAGGTTTTCAGGTAAGCCAATTCCATGAATCGTGCCCCTTAATTTTCCTGGTAAACAGAAACAATTTACCAGATAAGTTAAGGGGCCTTTTATATGTTTTGAAAAAGAAGAAAGATACCGGATGACGAATAAGGATGATCTTAGT
This sequence comes from Hyphomicrobiaceae bacterium, assembly GCA_028285025.1. Lineage (GTDB taxonomy): Bacteria > Pseudomonadota > Alphaproteobacteria > Rhizobiales > HXMU1428-3 > HXMU1428-3. The sequence continues at coordinate 1,336 of JANQQH010000061.1, forward strand.
GGCAAGATGGACGCGAGCGCCCATATTTTGCCGATCCGGGTGTATTATGAAGACACAGATTTTTCAGGCCTTGTTTATCATGCCACTTATTTGCGCTGGTGTGAGCGCGGGCGCACAGAATTTGTGCGCCATCTAGGCCTCAATCAAAAAGAGTTGTATGAGCAAGATAGCTTGCAAGACCAGCGCTTTTTTGTCGTACGCAAAATGCAGTTAGATTATCTCAAACCCGCTTTAATGGATGATGTGATCGACGTTGTCACCAAGGTGAAAGAAATAGGGGCGGCCACAGTTGTACTCTCACAAGAGATACAACGAGACAGTGAAGCCTTGTTTAGAGCCGAAGTGATGATTGTATTGATGAGTGCCCAAGGGCGCCCGGTGCGTTTATCTGATGCTATGAAAGGGGCGTTTTTACCTGAAGGCTAATAAAAACGCTTTAATCTTGTGCCATAAGAGCAAATAATCTATCAAATTTCATAAAATTTAGTGTGCGGTGCAATGAAAGCCATGTGATGGCTTTATTGCCAAAGCCCTTGTTTTGTCACAAACACATGAGAATGATGGCAGTCAAGATCTAGGGCGTTCCGCCTAAAAGTGGGTACCGGTTTTAGGAAAAAAGGAACGCAAAAATAAGGTGTTTTGTTAGTGGGGTAGAATTTTGTTTTTTTGCCACATAAGGCTTATATCTTGCATTATTAAACAGTGCTTTTAAGAACTAAAAGAGGAACTTTATGGATCTTAGTATCGTTGTGGCAAATGGAGCGGTCGCCTTAAACCAAGGGGATTTTTCGTTCCTCTCACTGTTTTTGCAAGCTGATATTGTTGTTAAGATCGTCATGATTGGTTTAGCTGTGGCTTCCATTTGGGCCTGGGGCATTGTGTTTGAAAAGATGTTTGCCATCGGCAAGGCGCGCAAACGGTCTGACTTTTTTGAAAAACAGTTTTGGTCAGGCGAGCCATTTGAAGAGCTATATGAAGAGATCACCAAACGCGAGACCAAAGGCATTGAAAGCGTTTTTACCTCTGCCATGCGCGAATGGAAGGAAAGTTTAAAGGCTGGCCCAAAAGTAATGCCCACCGTTCAAATGCGGATTGAAAAAGTCATGGACGTGGCCGTCAACCGCGAAATTGAGGGCCTGGAATCAAAATTATTGTTCCTAGCTACAGTGGGTTCAACGGCCCCGTTTGTTGGTTTGTTTGGCACGGTTTGGGGGATTATGAATAGTTTTTCCTCCATTGCGGCCTCTAAGAACACAAGCTTGGCAGTAGTGGCCCCTGGTATTGCTGAAGCCCTGTTCGCAACCGCGCTGGGGCTGTTGGCAGCCATCCCGGCAGTGATTTTTTATAATAAGTTTTCCTCTGACATTGCCCGGCTATCACAGCGTTATGAAGAAG
>JANQQH010000063.1 GCA_028285025.1 Hyphomicrobiaceae bacterium
GCATCAGATTAAACGTTTCCCAAAGGCACCGAAGACAGCTCAGTTAAAAACAAAGCCCCATGTCAAACCAACATCTTAAAAGAGAGTGATATAAAAGAAAAAGCTAAGCTCAAAACGAATAATGAATACGTCACTTAGCAAAAAACTCTATCTGATGAAAGTCCACCAACAGGGCAGCATCCATAAACCACCAGCATAGCGCAAAATAGTGAGGAAAGTTATAATATAAAGAGAACTTGGCTCAGGACCTATTAATCTTATATTGAAAAATGAATGCTAAAGCGCAACCTTATTTAAAATCTTAATAAGGTCATGGTTCACCTTCCCGGTAATGGGCAGGCCCTTATCTTTTTCAAACTTTTTAATCGCCGCAATGGTCCGGTCGTTCAAAGTACCATCTGCTTCTTTCAAATCATATCCCAATTTACGCAAAAGCACTTGCGCAGTTAAAATACGAGAGCGTTGCACCGTTTCTTCTGCATGAGACATAGTGCTGGTGACATGGACCCCACTTAACCCAACCTTATTGGCCTCTGGCTTAACCGCAATCGGTTTCCAGGCCTGCAACGTATTATGTGCTAACAAAAGCTCCTTTTTTTTAAGCTTTTTCTCCAACAAATCTCTACGCCGGCCAGCATCCAAATCCCCCTGACGCGCTGCCAGAGAAAACCAACGATAAGCCTCCACTAAATTTTGCGGCACACCAACACCATTTTGATACAAGATCGCCAAATTAAATTGACTGTCAGCCAAATTACGGCTAGCAGCTTGCTTAAACCAATAAACCGCAGCCTGATAATCTGGATTGTTACGATCAAGCGCCGTGCTTACAACAGCCAAATTATGCATGGCTTTGACATTGCCCAATTGAGCGGCCCGTTGATACCAAACTTGCGCGCGCCCTAAACTTTTTTCAACCCCGCGCCCTCTTTCATAAAGCGTTGCCAACCGGTATTGAGCCGGCGCAAACCCTTTGGCGGCTGCCTGCATATACCACATAACAGCCTGTTCAAAATCTTGCTCAACACCTTGACCAAGACCAAAACGGCGCGCCACTTCATATTGAGCTGAAGCATCACCATTGGCAGCCGCATGTCGTAAAGAATAAGGACCAATTAAAGCTGGAGGCAAACTTAACCGACCATTTGCGGACGGCAATAAAGTTTCAGGATCAATCTCAAATTCATTCCGCTTGCCATTTTCAGAATGAGAAAGACGTCGATTGATTTTCGTATTTTCATTCTCTCTAGGGTTAATATTCCCAGTAATGCTGACATCACCATCCGTGATGAAAGCCTGTAGTTTATCTTGTTGGTCTTTTAAAGCAATCTCGGATTTATCCCCCTTAGAAGAATGTTGCTTCTTATCGAAGGCGCTTTCTTTCCAAAAAGAAATTGTCTTTAACAGCCCATCAATACTAAAGTCACCTAAAGGCCGATTGCCAAATGAAATAAAAATCGCTGCTAAAACCAAAGCAACAGTAATAATGATAAAAGCAGGACGCGCCCCTTTTTGTTGAATTGTTTGCAAATCCTCATCATTAGAAACAATCTTAGAGCGATTAAATTGCGCCCGTAAGTCTGCGCTTTTAGACAAGAAAGGATCTAACTCATTCTGATCTGTCCTTGCATCATTTGGCTGAGTGTCTAGGCCCTGTTCAGTTGCTGCCATTTGCCCGACCTGCGCACGTTCATCTTGTTTTCTTTGCAACATGTCTTTCAATTTATTCTCATCAAGGTCCACAGCTTGATCTTGATCACCATCAGTATCACACCCGCTTAAATTAGAACCATCCTCTTTCAAAGGATCAGCAAAGACACGTCCAGGCGCATTTTGTAGGGGAGGCGGCATTTGACCAGTCTTGCTATCAACTTTGTCCTTCTCCCCAAGTGAAGCCAAGGGATTGTCTGGCCCAATTCCTTGCAAACCGTGTTGATCAGTCTGCTTCAAAGCATCTAACTGTTGTCTTGCTGATAAAACCAATCCATCGCTGCTTTTCTTAACCGATTGCTTGTCCGCTTGGTCGACTAAAGCTTCAATGCCCCCTGCTTGATTAAGAGCGCTCTTTAGATCTTCAAGTGATTTTTCAAGTTCAGTTAATCTGTGCCCAATCGGTGTTTCATCAATCGCTTCCAAAGTCAGGCGAACCGCAGCTTTGGCCGCATCGTCAGCTAAAGACTTTTGGGTTCCGAAATGATGCCCTATCACCTGCTCCATTTGCCCAATGCGATCCATCAATTCACGTCGAAAGGCAGCGACATTCGGTTGTAGTTTGGGATCATCTTGTGAAAGGGGCGCAATCTCGCCTGCAGAAGGCTCATGAAGCGGCTGCTCAAATTGAACCGGACTAAAAATTTCGTCACCAGAATTTAAAGCGTTAGACTTTAAACCAAAGCGATCATCAACACCTTTTTCAGTGACCACTTGTTGTAAGTCTTCACGCTTATTCTCTGGCTGAAAAACAGATTGTCCTTGAAAAAGGCTTTCCTGTCCATCCTTAAACAACCCGTCATTTGGATCAAGAGAATGCTTATCTTTAAAATAATCGCGAACATCATTTAAAACCTCGCTGTAAGGAGCAAGCAAATTAATTGGCTGGTTAGGCACAAACCCATCTGCCCCACCAACTTCATGAGAGTTTTGAACAATGTTAGGCTCTACGAAGCTTTGATGTGCCCGCTCCAAACCTTCAACTTCATAATCTACAGGCTCGCTCATAATAGTACTAATCTTATCCAGAATACCTTCTAAATGAGGAACACCCTCTTGCCTGGTTTCTTGGCCCGGCAAACGAGACGTCTGTAAATCATTTTGCTCGCCCTCAACGACAGAACGCTCAGGCTCTTCATCCGCTCCATAAAGGCTATTTTGCTTTCGTTCAGAAAGACCTGCCATCTCATCAACCTTAAATTGTCCACAAGCTAAAAGCGCCGCAAAGCGAACGCCCTAAAAACACGCAAATAAGTATCTGGCCAGTTCGCTGAATGAATAGCGTGCCAAAAACTTAAAAACACAACAAAAGCAACTTGGAAAAAAACAAATGATCAATAAAATCTAAACAAACACGCTTAAGATTATTAAAAACTTAACAACAACTTGATCCGGCAAAAAAATATTACCTAAAATAATAAAAATTGCCTCGAGATTCTTAAAAAGAACACCAAGCTCAACACACCATTCTGAAAAGAGCACTAAAGTCAGTTAAAAGAAATTAAGTGATTCACCCAACTTTCGCACCCCTAAAAAACATTTATCGTTTGATAACGGAAGAGTTTGAGGTATCATAGTACCAAAATTGGTTTGATCTTTGCTCAAATAAAACAATTAAGACAAAATCTGACATGATTTCATCTTATTAGGCTGACAAATTCACACCGTATGAAAACTTATATAAAGTTTAAAAATACGCTAAATCAAAAAAGAGAATGAAATTTTCAAAACGATCAAGAACATCCAACGAGGATAAAAAAGTGCCCAACAAACGATCTCATCCAGCCACTCTTTTGGCACTGTTATACCTTTCATTCACTTTCACAGCCAGCGCCGACAGCCAAGCTCATGAAACCGGCCGCTTCACAATGCTTGAAACCAAAGATGGCATCATTCGCTTAGACAAACAAACCGGCACCATGTTTACCTGTACCAACACAGACTCTGGCTGGTCATGCAAACCCATGAGCACTCAAGGCTTATCATCTGAGCCAGACAATGAAACTCTTTCTCGTTTAAAAAAAGAAAACTTAGACCTAAAGCAACGCCTTGAAGACTTAGAACAAGGGCAAGACCACAAGCCTTCAAAATCTAGAGAAAAACTGAACCTACCATCCGACGAAGAAGTTGATCAAGCCATTGAATATATTGAGAAGATGATCCGTAAATTCAAAGGATCAATGGACCGGCTAAAAGAAAACCCACCGCTCTCCGATCAAGAACTTTAAAACAGCGCTTTACAAGCTAACCAGTGCCACCAGGCCGACGCGGCATAGCCAAGCGCAACACCCGATCATAAAGGGCCTCACCACCAGGCGTTCTCATGTCATTTAAAGTCTGATGGTCACTCCCTTGGCCAAACTGGCCGATTTTGGCCGCCGTAATCGTCACGACAAATACCGCCCCCAAACACGCAGCGCTCATAGTAAACAAACTCAAGTTCAGAGGCAATGCACCAGCTGCAGATTGCGAACCATAAAGCACCCAAAAAGCTGACAGAAAACCTCCACCCAAGCCGATAACAAACCCCACTTTATTCATCCCATTCCACCAAATGCTTAAAACCATAATCGGAAAAAAGCCCAAAGCACAAAAAACAAGTCCAGCAACAAACATCTCAAACGGATCAAACGATCTGGTTAAAACCAACAACGCCAATCCCGCAACAACGCATATAAGAGCCAATCGCACCCAAATTAAAGTTCTCCGGCCAATCACATCGGCTTCCATAGACTTCTTTTTAAAATTTAAATCGCAAACCAAAACCTGGCCCAACATCATAACGCGCGCCATAAAACTCGCCATCGCACCAGCAAACAAGGCAGTAAATGTCACAGATTGCATGGTCTGATTAAACCCGGCTAACATTGGTAACCCAATAAAAACGCCATCACGTGCCAAACGAATCTCAGACGGAGTGATTGCCCCATCCCCATTCACATCTTTTGGCGCAATAAGCCCCATAGTTTTTAAACTTTCCATCCATACGGGCAAAGCATCTATCAAAATTTTTGCTTGCGGATCAAAAATCAAATATCTAAAAAAAATGACATACGCCGGTATCGTCAAAACAAGCAAACCAACCAAAGCAGCACCCCAGGCATAACTTTTACGCGCTTGAAATGCATTCACACTCACACCAGCCCTCAATAACAAGGCAGGCATCGCCCCAACACCTGCAACAATAAGAAAAAAGGTCGAAATTTTTTCAATCACATCAAACGGGCGCTCCCCGCCCAAAAAAATATAGGTAATAAATTGCACATCACCGTTTAATAAAACCCCACCACCCTTGGCTCCAACAACAACCTGTTCAGGCTTATTTAAAGTTTCAAATTTAGCTATATCGTCAATTAGACTTCCATAAGTAAATTGAGCTAAGGGCAAATTCGTGTAATCAATAGCCAGCAATATCAATGGCACCAAAAGTCCCAAAATCACCACGATTGCCAATGCACATTGCGCCCAACTCATAGAGCGCACGCCCCCTGGCAATAACATCACCAAAACCACACCACTGGCCAAAGCCACACAGGCACCTTCTGAAAGCCCAAACACAAACGGGCCAACCATTGTGATGATTGAAAGTTCAGCTAAAACAAAACAAACTGTTGGAATGAACAAAGCCACCCCGAATAGCGCGCCAATCAAACGGCTTTGATAGCGGGTCTCAAAAA
>JANQQH010000064.1 GCA_028285025.1 Hyphomicrobiaceae bacterium
AAGCCGATCCAGATAATGTGCCACGCCGAACCTTGCTGGAAAATGCTGAAAGCGTCCACGAAGAAAATAGAGACTTGTTAAGCCGAGTGGCTAAATTGCAAGCCCGTTTAATTGAACTTGAAGGTCGCGAGGCCAAAGAGACAGCATTACTACGCTCTGAAATGCAAAACATAGCAAGTGCATTGATGCAAGATCATGACGAACTATATCGCAGTCATTTTCACAATTTATCATCTGTCTCAAACGCGAGTGATGAACCACAAAATCAATTACCATTTGAATTTGAGTTTTCAGAAAAAAAGCCTGTCTTCATTGAAAAGGCTGAAATTGAAGCCCAAAAATCAATTAATCCAACATCTCCGACTAACTCAGATGAGGAAACGGTCTATCGCGAAGAAACCAGCTTGACTGCCCGTTTGGAAACCCTATTAAAACAAAAATAATTTTATATTTGATTAGTTTTTTCTAATCGTTTTACCCAAAAAACAGTGCCAACTTTTGATTGAGCTTTAAGGCACAACCTCAATAATTGATTTGATTTTCTTTTCAGAACCATCAACAATCCAAATCTGCACCTTACCGTCCTTTTCAACATGAAGGGTAATGAGCCTGCCATTGCTCTGAAGGTCTTGAATTTTATACCCTTGCAAATCAATTTTAAAATGCTTAACGCTGTCCTTATGGCTCAAGGTCACAACTGAGCTAGCAGGCTGTTGGGCAACTGGTTGATTATTCACCATAGCTTTTTCAATCAACTTGTACACCACAAGGCCAAAGCCCAACAGCAAAAGAAATGACATGATGATGATCGAGCCAGCTAACAGGCGCACACGAGACGGTGTCCAAAAATCTGACGGCTCATTGGCCTCAAGGTTTTGGCCGGAATCATTTTTATTTTTTTGCTTTTCTTCCATCTGATGTTCCTTATTGTGTGCACATATAACTTAATTTGAACAAAGTCGATCCTTTATGAACACTACGCCCAATGAGCTGATGAGTTTTACCCCAGGCCCGGAAGATGAAGGCGAACGCCTTGACCGCTACCTAGCAAGCAAAATTGAGGGCACAACCCGCTCTCGGCTCAAAGACTTGATTAAGGCAGGCCATGTACGGCGTCAAGAGCGCCGTCAAGAACTGGTTGTCTCTTCACCCAATGCCCGGGTCAAACAAGGCGATGTTTATAATATAGACATGCCGCCTCCCAGCGCACCAGAACCCAAACCACAAAACATCCCCCTATCCATTGTTTATGAAGATGATGATCTGATAGTGATTAACAAACCAGCTGGCATGGTCGTGCACCCAGCAACTGGCCACTGGCATGGCACACTAGTCAACGCTTTACTCTACCATTGCGGGCAAAGCCTCTCAGGCATAGGCGGAGTAAAACGCCCTGGCATTGTCCATAGGCTTGACCGACACACTTCTGGCTTAATGGTGGTGGCAAAAAATGACACCGCACATTTGGGGTTATCACAACAATTTGCTGATCATGGACGCGCTGGCCCATTAGTACGCGCTTATACCGCTTTTGTCTGGGGCACCCCTTCCCCGTTAAAAGGCACTGTGGAAACCCAAATTGGACGATCCCAGAAAAATGCCCTGAAAATGGCCGTAGTCAAACAAGGCGGTAAAGAAGCGATCACCCATTATGAAACGTTAGCAAGTTTTGGCCTCAAACAATCAAAAAGCGCAACCAGTAGCCATTCACAAACAATCGCCTCAAAAATCATCA
>JANQQH010000085.1 GCA_028285025.1 Hyphomicrobiaceae bacterium
TCTTGGATTATTTCAGCAGAAACAGCAATCTCAAGCCCTAAACGGCTAAGTGTTTCGCCAAAATGGCGGCGTTCTTCTTCACTAAACAGAACGGATTCAAGGGCAGACGTGTTTTTGGATTCTGGTGCTTGCTCATTCTGGATTGCCGATAATGCCATAGACATTGCGTTCTCCAATATTTTATGAGTCATTAAATAATTTGTGGAGCATACTGATAATTATCTAAACAAATCTTAACCATGAGGGCTTCGTTCTCACATCCTTTGCATTAAAGGGGGAAATCGTCTGTTTTATTGCCCAAAAGTATGATGAAAAACATCTATTTTTTTAAAGATTTTAATTTGATAAACCCTTTAGGGCTAAGCGCGAGTGTAGACAATATAGCTATAATCATAGTTATGCTTCTCATCTGCAGAGAATAATTCGCGTGAAACTTCTTGCCAAATTGTTTCGTCAAGTGCAGGAAAGAATGCATCTCCCTTTAGGTGTGTATGTACCAAGCTTAGGCAAACAGAAGAGGCAAGTTCAAGTGTTTGTTGGTAAATTTGCTCCCCGCCGATGACCATGATCTCTTCCACCTCTCGTTTTTGTGCGCACTCTTTTGCTTTTGTTAGAGCTTGCTCAACACTGTTCACCACAAATGCATCTTTGGCCTGGAATGATTGGTCTGCGGTAATGACGATATTATCGCGCCCTTTGAGCGGTTTTCCGATGGATTGAAAGGTTTTGCGCCCCATTATTATGGGCTTGCCCATGGTGAGTTTGACAAAGCGTTGCATGTCAGAAGGCAGGGCCCATAACAGTTTGTTATCTTTGCCGATCACGCCATTTTCGGTTACAGCGACAATAAGTGAAATATGCATGGGCCAATCAAACTTTCTTTATGCCTTAATGGATTACTTACACAGCTACAGGGGCTTTAATATGGGGGTCTGGCTGGTAATCGAGTAATTCAAAATCTTCGTACTTAAAAGCGAATAAATCTGTTACGGCCTCATTGAGTTTCATGGTTGGTAAGGTTTTAGGCTGGCGAGACAGTTGGGTTTTGGCCTGCTCGACATGATTAAGATAAAGGTGCACGTCACCAAAGGTGTGCACGAAATCGCCTGGCTCTAATTGAGTTACCTGGGCGAGCATGAGGGTTAGCAGGGCATAAGACGCAATGTTGAATGGCACGCCCAAAAATACATCCGCGGAGCGTTGATAGAGTTGGCAGGACAGTTTGCCGTCTGCGACATAAAATTGAAACAAACAATGGCAGGGGGGCAGCGCCATATCTTCCACTTGCGCCGGATTCCAGGCGCTGACCACATGACGGCGTGAATGGGGATTGTTTTTTAGCGCCTGGACCAGCAGTGCGATTTGATCAATTTTGCGCCCCTCAGGTGTTGGCCATGAACGCCATTGAGAGCCATAGACGGGCCCGAGTTCTCCGTTCTCATCGGCCCATTCATCCCAGATAGAGACCCCATGCTCTTTGAGATAAGCAATATTTGTTTCCCCTTTTAAAAACCAAAGCAGTTCGTGAATGATGGATTTAAGATGTAATTTCTTGGTGGTAAGGACTGGGAAGCCCTGGCCCAGATCAAAGCGCATTTGATGGCCAAAAATGGATTTGGTGCCAGTTCCGGTGCGATCATCACGCTCAATGCCCTGCTGAAGCACCAGATCAAGTAAGTCTAAATATTGTCTCATAATCCTCGGTTTTGGCCTAGTTTGTCGTTCAGGTCCAGTAAGATATGAACCCAATCAGCCCTATCCCCCCCCTTTATCCAGAAAAATTTTCACAAAACACTTACCCTTTTGACAAGTAACACCTTTTTTTTGCCTCCCATTATGATTATATTAGTTTTGCGAAACTTTTTCGCTATGGCGATAAATGGACATCGGAATAAACCATTCGGACCCGGGGGCGGTACCCGGCGCCTCCACCAACTGCCCATTTTCTGTTTGAAAGCGCATGATTTGTTCTCCAAGAGGATCTTTATGGGCTTTAAGGG
>JANQQH010000102.1 GCA_028285025.1 Hyphomicrobiaceae bacterium
AATTTTTTGTAAACTGGTAAAATAGATTTGTTTTAGGTGATTTATGATCATTAGCTTTGTTTTCTCGGTTTTGATTCTTGGGTTTATTCCGGGACCTAACGTTGCCGTTATTGCCGCAACAAGTGTGAGATATGGACTAAGGGCCGGTTTTCTTACTGTGTTTGGCACCAGTCTTGGTTTGGCAGGGCAGTTGTTTTTCGTTTGTTTGGGGTTAGGCGTTGTTCTGGATCTATTGGTCGAAATTTTATGGATTATTAGATGGTGCGGGGTGGCCTATTTGAGCTTTTTGGCGCTGCAAGCTTTTCGTCAAGCCGCTTTTAAGGGCAGCAAAGAGCGCTTTGATCATGGCAATATTGAGCAGACTGCTTTTTTTAGCGGGATCGCCATTGCTTTTTTAAACCCTAAAACCTTGTTATTTTTAATTGCCTTTTTGCCTCAATTTATTGTGCTGGATCATTCCATGAGTGTGCAGCAACAACTTATTGTTCTGTCGTGTCTGTATTTATTTGTTTTGGCAGGGGTTGATTGTGGTTGGGTGATGTTGGCTTCCTTGATCAAAGATCGACTTGGTCAAGGGGGGACCGTGAGACAAGTGTTTTATGGTGTTTTTCTTTTTATTGCGGCAGCTTTTTTGTTTTTCTCTCGAAAAGAACAATAGGGACATGAAAATCATTCTTTTATAGGAATTTAGTTTAATGAGTGGCCAGTACACGCATTTTTTTTGAAAAATAGCTTAAAGCATTGTTATTTATGGTAATATCTTTTTGGGGAGCCTGCCGCATTATGGGATTATACGGGCTTATTTGGCTTGAAATTCTCTGTGTGCGACCATTCATCTGTAAATTTTTGGGATTAATATGTGCTCGGGCAGTTGCGCATTCAAAATCCTTATGCTAGAGCAAGCCGGGTTTTGGGGATTTTATTGGGTTTTTTCGGCCCTTTATGCACAAAGCCCCACCATAATATAAACAACCGGTACGCCCTGAAGATTAAGTCTCTTTAGAGCTGTGCCCTTTTGTAAAAGGCAAGAGCATTTCGTGGCAGGTGAACCATCAATGATTGCAGGAGTGGCCGGGCGTTATGCAACCGCGCTATTCGACCTTGCCCGCGATAAAAATCAACTCGATCAGGTTGACGCGGATTTGCAAGGGGTTCAGGGCCTTTTGGCTGAAAGCCCAGATTTAAATCGCTTGGCGATGAGCCCTGTTTTTAGTGCTGAACAGCAAGAAAAAGCAATTGCTGCTATTGCAGACAAATCCGGTTTGGGCGAGATTGTTAAGAATTTATTGCATGTGGTGGCCCGCAATCGTCGGCTTTCTAGCATCACAGACATTATCAAAGGTTTTAAAATTTTACTGGCCAGCCATCGCGGGGAAATTACCGCTGAGGCGATTAGTGCCGTTGCTTTATCTGAGGGGCAGCAATCAAAATTGCGCTCAACGCTTAAAGACGTTGCCGGCCAGGATATTGAGTTAATGACCAAAGTGGACCCATCGATTTTGGGGGGGCTGATTGTGAAAATTGGGTCTCAGCAAATTGATGATTCTTTGGCTACTAAGTTAAATAATATGAAAACGCGCATGAAAGAGGTCAGCTGATGGAAATCAGAGCTGCTGAAATATCCTCCATATTGAAGGATCAGATTGAGAATTTTGGTAAAGAAGCCGAGGTCTCTGAAATTGGACAAGTGTTGTCTGTAGGTGATGGTATTGCCCGGGTTTATGGCCTTGATAACGTTCAGGCTGGTGAGCTTGTTGAATTTCCTGGTGGCATTCGCGGCATGGCGTTGAACCTGGAAGTTGATAATGTTGGTGTTGTTATCTTTGGTGATGACCGCGACATTAAAGAAGGCGACACTGTTAAGCGTTCTGGTGCGATTGTTGACGCGCCTGTTGGCAAAGGGCTTTTGGGCCGTGTTGTTGACGCGCTGGGCAACCCAATTGATGGCAAGGGTCCAATTGACGCCACAGAGCGCCGCTTGGTGGATGTGAAGGCGCCTGGCATTATCCCTCGTAAATCTGTGCATGAGCCTGTGCAAACTGGTCTGAAAGCGGTTGACAGCTTGATCCCAATTGGACGTGGCCAACGTGAGTTGATCATTGGTGACCGCCAAACAGGTAAAACTGCTGTGGCTTTGGATGCGATCTTGAACCAAAAGGTTGTGAACGCCACCGGAACAGAGGCTGAAAAGCTATATTGTATTTATGTGGCCGTTGGCCAGAAGCGTTCTACTGTGGCGCAATTTGTGAAAACGTTGGAAGAAAATGGCGCGCTTGAATATTCAATCGTTGTGGCTGCGACCGCTTCTGATCCGGCCCCGATGCAGTTCTTGGCACCATTTACAGCTTGTGCGATGGGTGAATATTTCCGTGATAATGGCATGCATGCCTTGATTACGTATGATGATTTGTCAAAACAAGCCGTTGCTTATCGTCAAATGTCATTGTTGCTACGCCGCCCGCCAGGACGTGAAGCCTATCCTGGTGACGTTTTCTTCTTGCACTCGCGTTTGTTGGAGCGAGCTGCGAAACTTAATGAAGATAATGGCGCTGGCTCTTTAACAGCTTTGCCTGTGATTGAAACGCAAGCCAATGACGTGTCTGCTTATATTCCAACCAATGTGATTTCGATTACAGATGGTCAGATCTTTTTGGAAACAGACTTGTTCTATCAAGGCATTCGCCCTGCTGTGAACGTTGGTCTTTCTGTGTCTCGTGTGGGCTCTGCTGCTCAAATTAAAGCGATGAAGCAAGTGGCTGGTCCGATTAAAGGTGAGCTGGCGCAATACCGCGAAATGGCGGCCTTTGCTCAGTTTGGTTCTGACCTTGATGCAGCGACACAAAAACTGCTTAACCGCGGTGCCCGCCTCACTGAACTTTTAAAGCAAGGGCAATATTCGCCATTGCAAGTGGAAGAGCAGGTTGTGGTGATTTATGCCGGCGTGAATGGTTATCTTGACCCGATCCCTGTAGGTGATGTGGGCCGGTTTGAAGAAGAGCTTCTTCGTCATTTCCGTGATGAGCAAAAAGATATTCTTGAAACAATCCGCTCAGAAAAAGCGCTTAGCGATGACACATCTGCCAAATTAAAAGAGGCAGTTGATGCGTTCGCCAAGAATTTTGCAGCATCTGAATAAGGATTGGGATGTGTCCTTGAGTTCAACTTGTTGGGGTCAAGGACAACAACTGGGAGTGTAGAGCCAAATGGCGAGCCTCAAAGAATTACGCAATCGGATCTCAAGCGTGAAGGCCACGCAAAAGATCACGAAGGCCATGCAGATGGTGGCCGCTGCTAAATTGCGCCGGGCGCAAGAAGCGGCTGAATCTGCTCGGCCTTATGCTGAGCGCATGGACAATGTGTTGTCCAATTTAGGGCGTATTTACAAGTCGTCTGAAAATGCCTCGCCTTATTTAATCGGCACTGGCAAAGATGATGTGCATTTGCTTATTGTTGCCACGGCTGAGCGCGGCCTTTGTGGCGGCTTTAATTCTAATATTGCCAAAATGGCCCGTTTAGAAGCCCGCCGCTTACAAAAAGACGGTAAAACAGTTAAAATTATTTGTGTTGGGTCAAAGGGTTATGATCAACTGAAAAGCGAGTTTGGCACTATAATTATTGGCCAGGTTTCGCTTAAAGAGCTTAAACAAGTTAATTTTGCCAAGGCGCATGAGATTGCTAATCAAGCAACTGAGATGTTTGATGCTGGCGATGTTGATGTGGTCAAACTTTATTTTTCTGAATTTAAATCTGTAATCTCTCAGGTGCCGACGCAGTTGCAGCTTATTCCTGCCAGCTTTGAGGAAGAAGAGGGTGATAATTCAGAAAGCTCAGATCCGGTTGTTTATGAATATGAACCGGATGAAGAAGAAATTTTAAATGATCTTTTGCCGCGTAATATCGCTACGCAAATCTTTAGAGGATTGCTGGAAAATGCTGCTTCTGAACAAGGGGCACGTATGAGCGCGATGGACAATGCAACACGTAATGCTGGTGAGATGATTGATAAGTTGACGTTGGTTTATAACCGGTCTCGTCAGGCTCAGATTACCAAAGAATTGATTGAAATTATTTCTGGCGCAGAGGCGCTTTAGATAGATAAGGGAAAGTTTAATCCAATGGCAACACAAGTTGGTCGAATTCGGCAAGTGATGGGCGCTGTGGTTGATGTGCAGTTCGAAGGAGAATTGCCGGCGATTATGAATGCGCTTGAAACAGAAAATAATGGCAAGCGTCTTGTTCTAGAAGTCGCACAGCATTTGGGTGAAAACACTGTTCGCACCATTGCGATGGACATTTCTGAAGGCTTGGTGCGCGGCCAGGAAGTTACTGACACAGGCAGCGCCATTCAGGTGCCTGTTGGTGATGAAACTTTGGGCCGGATCATGAATGTGATCGGTGAGCCGGTTGATGAAGCTGGTGAAATTCCAGCTCAATCAAAGCGTGCTATTCACGCTGATGCTCCGGCTTTCCAAGACCAGTCAACAGAATCTGAGATTTTGGTAACCGGTATTAAGGTTGTTGATTTGCTCGCCCCTTACGCTAAGGGTGGTAAAATTGGTTTGTTTGGCGGTGCTGGTGTGGGCAAGACCGTTTTGATTATGGAACTGATTAATAACATTGCGAAAACCCACGGTGGTTATTCTGTGTTTGCCGGTGTTGGTGAGCGTACACGTGAGGGCAATGACCTTTACTGGGAAATGATTGAATCAGGTGTGAACAAAGAAGGTGGCGGCGAAGGGTCTAAAGCGGCGCTTGTTTATGGTCAGATGAATGAGCCTCCTGGAGCGCGGGCTCGTGTGGCGCTAACTGGTTTGACAG
>JANQQH010000114.1 GCA_028285025.1 Hyphomicrobiaceae bacterium
CGCGGGTTAAGCAAAAGGCTGCCAGTGTTAAAGCTAATGAGTTGGAAGTGAAAAGCTTAAAAAACCAATTGGCTATTCATAAAGAACAGTATCAGATGCGCAAAACACTGGTTAAAGATGGGTATACCACGCGCAATTCTTATCTTGAGGCCAAGGCAAGAGTTGCTGAAACTGAGGCAAGATTGGCTCAATTAGAAGGCCAGCTTGTTGGTGCGGTGAACGGGCTTTCGGAAGGAGAGCAAAAACTTTCAGAAGCGATCGCGCTTGAGCGCCAGAAGTGGTCAACGGAGTTAACCCAAACCTCTGCGGGGATTTCTGAAATAGGTGCGGCGATTGGTAAGGTTGAGGACCGTGTTAACCGCCTGGATGTGCGCGCACCGATCACTGGGATTATTCAAAGTATTAATCCTAAATATGTGGGTGAGGTGATTAACCCAGGTGATTTGGTGGCAGAAATGGTGCCTTCTGATAATAAGCTGCTAGCGGAGGTGCGCTTAAAACCGGAAGACATCACTAATATCAAGAAGGGTATGGTCGCTAAAGTATTCGTTACAGCTTTTGATGCTAAGGAATTTGGTTCACTTGAAGCTCATGTGATCCATATTTCCCCGACAACTTTTGTTAATGATAAAGGAGAGGAGTATTATGAAGTTCGCTTGGAGTTGGAAAAACTTGTTGTTCGTCGCAAAGGGATAGATTATCCAATTTTACCAGGCATGGTGGTGCGCGCAGAATTGATTAAGGGTGAGCGCTCCGTTTTGCGTTATCTATTAAAACCGTTGTTTACGGCTTTTGATAATAGTTTTGGGGAACGTTAATTAAAAGGTGTGTGATTATACGCATTTTGTTTGCCCGTTGTTATACTTTGTTTCATTCAGAGGCATTGTTTAATGCTAATTTAACCCCGACTCTCTTACTTTAAAAAAGATTCAATGATCGTTTTTTTAGTTAGGGTTGCTTTGAGTGATTAGCAGATATTCCACTGCCTTTATAGGGTTTCTAGTTTTTTCTGTATGCGCTTTTCAAACTGTTTTTTTTCAGTTTGGGGTGATGGTTGAAGCTGGTGAATTCAATGACCTGCTTGGTGAAGCAGTTGAGCGGGGCACACAGGTTGATGCAGCTCGGGCGCGCCAAGATGCGGCTGAGGCGTCTGTGCGCAAAGCATGGTCTAAGTTTTTGCCATCAGTGAGTGCAACTGGTGAATTTGGTTATAACCGGAATAATGCCTTTGGGCGGTTCGATCATCTTAATCGTGAACATTATGACAATAGCGCTTATGGCATTTCAGCCAATTTGCCCCTTTATCGAGGCGGGGCAAATTACTATGGGCTAAAAGAGGCACGCGCTAGGGCAGAAGCTGAAACCCATAGCTATCAAGAAGCCAAACATATTTTATTACTTGATACGGTGCGCGCTATTTTAGGGGTTATCCGTGATCGTGAGATTGTGGCTTTGCAGCGTGAAAACAGGGCTATTGTTGCCTCGATCGTGCGCTCAACTCAGTCTCGTTTCCGGGGTGGTGATGCCACGCGCACAGATATTGCGATTGCCAGGGACCAGTTTAGCGCGGCTCAGTCAGTTTATACGCAGGCGATTGATAATCTTCACAAAAATGAAACTGAGTTTAAACGGCTGGTTGGGCGCAAGCCAGGGCGGTTGCCTTTGCCAAGAGGAGTTCACAAACAGTTGCCTTCAAGCTTGCAAGAAGCTGTGGATTTGGCTGAACAACAAAACCCACAATTATTGGCAGCTTCGTTTCGCTCACAAGCTGCAGAGCATGCTTTAAAGGCCTCTTATAGTCGGTTCTTGCCAAGTGTTGATCTTAATATGGATTATTTGGAAGATCGTTATCATGGGTCATCTTTGCAAGATGAAAGTGATTTTGCCGTTAAATTAAATTTCTCAATGCCACTTTTTCAACCAGATGCGCTCCCTGCAAGCCAGGAAAGCCGTCATATTCTCAAGCAAAGAAAGTATGAAGCGCGTGATGCACGTTATACGGCCAAAGCGATGGCAACTGTGGCGTGGCGCAGCTATCATACGGCGCGTAAACAGTACCGCTTAGCTTTGGCGCGGATCAAAGCGGCAGAAGCAGCCTCGACAGGTATGCGTCGTGAGTTGTCTGCAGGGCAACGGACGGTTTTGGATGTTTTTAACACGCAAGAAAGGCTTGTGCAGGCAAAGGTGCAGGCAGCTAGTGCAAAATTTGAGCGTTATATGGCGGCGCATTTATTGCTTTCTGCAACGGGCCAACTGGATGAGGAGCGGGTTGGTGGTGGTGAGTTAATCACTTATATTGAGTCTGCTAAGAAAAAGAGATTGCGTCGGGGAGCAAAAGAAGGGAAGTGGCGTTTGCAGCGGGCTAATTTGGGCGGGCCAATTAAAACTATAAAACGTCCTAAGAGATCTGTTGCCCCTATTCAAGGGGCTGATAAAGCTTGGTCTATTCAATCGATTGCTACGAATGCTCAGCCATTTGTCCGGCGTGTGCCGCTTAAGCGGGCTAATTTTCCCGTTTTAAAGTCTCGTTTGGTTAAAAAGTCAGGCGATGGCTTTCAGGGGGACTTTAAGAAACCGGTTCAATTGGCAAAAAAGAGTGTTCAAAAAAATGAGGTTCTTAAACCAATCAAAACCACGTCCAGTTTTAAGAAAGACCTGACAAGAAAACAGAATTCTGTTGCTGATGATAAGCTGGTAACCGGTTCGATTAAACCGGGCAGCGTGCCGTTGAAAAATGGCAAAGCTCCATCTTGGGGGACGGCCTTTGCCATTCATAAAATTCCATTGCCTGTTAAGAAAGGGGCTGAACCGAAGGCAAAAGAGACGAAAGCTGTGACTGGTCAAGAGGACGCTTATCCTGATACTTGGCAGAATAGGTTTGCGATCATGTGGAATAATGGGGTTGATATGATGATTGGGCCATCAGGCAAGCCTAAGCCAAAGTTGGTGCCTTTGGATGAATATCGCAAATTGCGGGACCAGCAATAGCCCTATTCATTTTGCTGCGCCGTTTTTCCGATCCTAGAGGATTGCTCTTTTTGATGCATTCACCGAAATGCTCTAGATCTTTGTTTTAGCTTTCCTTTTTTTATAGCGTTTTGGATGCCCACCAGCAACCGTAGATTCTTTTCGTGGCGCTTTGGATGCCCACCAGCAACCGCGCTATTCCTTAAACCGGTCCCCACTTTAAGACGGAACGCTCTAGCTATAAAAAGTGTTAAAAAAGAAACGCAACCCATAACTTATGGTGCCCAGTGCTAGCACGCCTGCAAGCCAGAGAGCCATGAACCATAAAAGACGCTTTGGCCAGGTTTGTTTTTGTTCTTGTTCTTTCATTTTTTCTTTTTCAACTGTGTTTTTCAGGGCGGTTAAGTGCCTTTTTTGTTTGTTTAATGGTATCCATCTCCAGGTTTCACTTTACCGCGAAAGACCCAATAGACATAGGCGGTATAGCCTAAAATTACGGGCAGCAAAGCCAGAGTTCCATAAAGTAGGAAAGCCAGACTTTCTGGAGGGTTGGCCGCTTCCCAGATGGTGAAATGGCGCGGGACAATATAGGGAAACATGGAGATGGCAAAACCAACGTAGGAAAGGATAAACAGACCTATGGTTGCCAGGAAGGGATAATATTCATGGCGCGCCTTTATTGAGGTAAACAGCAAGAGCCAACAGGCAAACACCAAAATTGGAACAGGGGCAACTAAGGCGATGTTGGGCCATGAGAACCAGCGCTCAGCGATGTCAGTATCAAGAAACGGGGTCCATAAACTTACCACGGCTACAAAGCTAAAAACAATTGAGGCGATCGGCATGGCAATGCGGTAAAGGTCGTATTGTAGTTCATCAGTGGTTTTCATTATCAGCCAACATAGGCCTAATAAAGCATAGGCTGCCACCACACCCAGACCGACGGTTGCGGTAAATGGCGTGAACCAGTCAAACCAGCCGCCGGAATAGTTGCGGCCTGTAACGTTAATGCCTTGGATGAAGGCACCTAGCATCATGCCTTGGCAAAAAGCAGCTATGGTAGAGCCGGCGGCAAAGGACCATTCCCACCAGCGGCGATCTTTTGGGTGTGCCCGTGCCACATATTCAAAAGCAACACCGCGGAAAATGAGGCCTAATAACATGGCGATAATAGGGGCGTAAAAGGCTGGCATGAGTGTGGCATAAGCTAAAGGAAATGCGGCAAACAGGCCGCCGCCGCCTAAGATCAACCAGGTTTCATTTCCATCCCAGACCGGGGCGATGGTGTTCATCATGACATCTCGATCTTCTTTGGCTGGGAATAGAGGGAAAAGTATGCCGACACCTAAGTCAAAGCCATCTAAAACAACATAGAGAAGAATTGCCGTGGCAATTAAGATTGCCCATATAAATGCCAGATCAAAAACCATGAACGTTCGCCTTTCTTAACTCTTAATGTTGTTCGGCGGGGTCGTTTTTCATTTGACCCAAAATATAAAGAATGCCGGGAGTAAAGACCAAAAAATACACAATAACCAGTGCTGTTAATGACCCCCACAGGCCTGGTGCTGCGATTGGTGAAACGCTGTCGGCAGTGCGTAGCAGGTTATAAACAGTGTAGGGTTGGCGGCCAACTTCTGTAACCATCCATCCTGCTAAGATTGCAATCAGCCCGCTTGGTCCCATGATGATACAGGCTTTGTGGAATAGGGGGCTGTTGTATAACTTGCCAGACAGGCGCAAGATAAAGCCGACCAGTCCAATCACAATCATCAACATACCAAGCCCGACCATGATGCGAAAACTCCAAAAGACAATTGGTACGTTGGGCCAGTCTTTT
>JANQQH010000158.1 GCA_028285025.1 Hyphomicrobiaceae bacterium
CCCCGACCCCCTCAAATGGTCTTTGCTGCTGTGCCCTTTTTTTTAAAAAAAAGACTTAAGCGCTTTGCTCTAATGACAGTGTTTGCGATTGAGGCACACTTTTTAAGGCCGTTTTATAAACCTCAATATCCCCTTTAGACCCAGCTGCCTGGCTAGACAAAATACGCCGGAAATGACGCGCCCCTGGTTGCCCATAAAACAAACCCAGCATATGACGGGTGATCTGATACAAGCCAACCCCTTCTGCAAGCTGACCTTCAATATAAGGGATCATCGCCTCACCAACCTGGTGTCTGCTAACTACCGGATCTTGGCTATTAAAGAAAGAGCGATCAACAAGAGCCAAAAGATAAGGTGTATGATACGCTTGGCGCCCCATCATAACCCCATCAACCTGTTGCAAATGCTCATACACCTGCTCAAGCGTTTCAACTCCACCATTGATAATAATCTGTAAATCCAAAAAGTTTGCCTTTAAGTCATACACCCGCGGATAATTCAAAGGCGGAATTTCGCGATTTTGTTTCGGGCTTAACCCCTCAAGCCACGCTTTACGGGCATGAATGATAAAATGTTGAATGCCTGAAGATTGTACAATATCGACAAAGTCAGTAAGGCCAGCTTCATCATCCATATCATCCACACCAATGCGGCATTTCACACTGACAAGTCTTTCAGTGCTCTCATTCATGGCAGCCAAACAGTCTTTTACCCGCTCAGGCTCTTTCATCAAACAAGCCCCAAACCGCCCAGTTTGCACCCGGTCAGACGGGCACCCAACATTTAAATTAAACTCATCATAGCCATAGCCTTCAGCAATTTTAACCGCCCTTGCTAGCTGTTCAGGGTCACTGCCCCCCAATTGCAACGCCACTGGATGTTCTTGAGGGTTCATCTGCAACAAATAGTCTTGATCACCATGCACAATCGCATCAGCCGTAATCATTTCCGTATAAAGACGCGTGTGACGAGACAGCAAACGATGAAAATACCGGCAATGCCGATCGGTCCATCCCATCATCGGTGCAACGCTAAATCTATGTTGAGACAAACAAGACATAAAAGATCTAATCATTCTCCCATTGCGGGTTTGCTCGCTTCGCCAAAAAAGCCCCAATCCCTTCTTTGGCATCCCCTTGCAACATATTTTCAGCCATCACCTGCCCAGCATAGGCATACGCCTGGTCTAACTCTAATTCCATCTGTTGATAAAAAGCTTCTTTGCCAATTTTAATCGCTTTGGGAGACTTAGAAACAATTTGATCAGCCAAAGCCATCACACTCGCCTCCAGCTCGTCATCGGGCACAACCTTGTTCAACAACCCAATTTCAGCCGCTTTTGCAGCCGAAATAAAATCCCCCAACAACAACATCTCCATAGCATGTTTGCGCCCAACATTGCGAGACAAAGCAACCATCGGCGTTGAACAAAAAAGCCCAATATTAACGCCCGGCGTTGCAAAGCGAGCTGTCTCACTTGCCACCGCCAAATCACAACTGGCAACAAGCTGACACCCAGCAGCTGTTGCCACACCTTTAACTTGGGCAATCACAGGTTGGGGCAATCTAACAACAGACGTCATCACCTGAGAGCAAAGAGCAAACAACTCTTTAAAATACCCCAACCCACCATCGACATCACCGCGCCGCGCCGTCATTTCCTTTAAATCATGCCCGGCACAAAAATGATCGCCACCACTTTTCAAGATCACGACTTTAACCTGCCTATTTTGAGCCAATTCATCCAAAGCCGTTTGCAGAGCCAACAACATCTGCTCACCAAGCGCATTCAGCGTGCCCGGCATATTCAACGTTAACACAGCCACTGGTCCTTTTAAATCGACCAATATTGGCGCTTGCACATCGTTCATTCCAAACTCCTAAAACAATGAAACAGTGAACTTACTTGTCCCGAGAATGATATTTACCATTACATCGCCTCTCTTTTATGAGAAAACGACAGTTAACATGCATAAAAACAACCCGCTTTGCAAAAAACGGTTTACAAACAAATAGGAATAAAATGTCTGATCTTTTCATAACCCTAGACTGGTCACTCAAAGATGGAACACTCACCCATGGCCAATATGATGCCACCCATGACGTCACCTACAGTGGCGGCTTTTCCCAAAAAATGGCGCCAGCGCCTGACTATGGCGGCGACCCTCAACATGCAAACCCGGAAGAAGCTTTGTCCGCCGCTTTAAGCAGTTGCCATATGATGACCTTTCTGGCCCTGGCATCCAAAACAAAATGGCAAGTTCAAGCCTATCAAGACCGCGCTGTAGCAACGCTTGGAAAAGATCAAACAGGCAAAACCAAAGTCACATCAATCACGCTGAACCCATCCGTAAAATTTGCAAGCGGAGCTGATATCACACCAGACAAATTACAAGAAATGCATGAACGGGCCCACAAATATTGTTTTGTTGCCAATTCGCTGGACCTAACCGTTGAGATTATCCAAAATCAAAACAACAATTTTTAATGCAAAGGATGGTCATCATCGATTTGTTTGAGCGCCCCAGAGACCTCTTGCGGTTCAGTCCCGTCTTCAGGGGTAAGCACGCTTTCTTCCACATCGCCATCTTCACCATAGCGCGCTAAGTCTTTTTGATAAGCCAGTACACCAAATGGCAAAGTCAGCATATAAGCAAAACAAAACACACACAGGGTCACAAACGGATAGGTCACCAAAATCGCAGCAATAAGAACCCCCACCACCGTGATCGGCATGGCATAATAAAGCTTAATCTTGGCCCCTAACAATTTGCCCGAAAAGGTGGGTAAATGAGACACCATCAGCCCAGCCAGAACCAGCATATAAAGGGCTGTCAGCTCAGGCATGGCTTTAAACAAGCTCACCCCGCTATTGTGCAAATAAAGTGGTAGCATCACCAACAGCGCCCCGGCTGGCGCCGGAATGCCTTCAAAAAACCGCTGTTTCCATTGCGGACTTTCCCCGTCATCATGGCTCACATTAAAACGCGCCAACCGGAGAGCCGCTGAAATAGCAAACGCCAGCGCGGCAATCCAGCCCATACTTTTCAGGTCATTCAGGCCCCAACTGAACAATAAAATCGCCGGCGCCACACCAAAATTGACAAAATCAGCCAAAGAATCCAACTCAGCCCCAAATTTAGACGAAGCCTTTAACAGCCGCGCAACCCGCCCATCAATGCCATCAAGAATAGCCGCCAACACAATCAAGCCAATGGCCAACTCAATGCGTCCATCAATGCTCATACGAATAGAGGTTAGCCCAGCGCTTAACCCCATTAAAGTAATCACATTGGGAATAATGGCCCGTAACGGCACTTCCCGCTCACGCCGAGAAAGCAAAAAGCGCCCCCTTTTGCGGCGGCTCTTTTGCTTCTCTAAAAGCCTTTTTGGACGATTATTCTCAATATCTAACGTCATAATTTAAATTTTAGCCTATAACCACACTCATTTGCAAAGACCAAAAGCCTAATACGATTATTGCGAGCGCGCTTCACGCGGGCCTTCATCAGATTTTAAGTCCGCAAAAACAGTTTCACCAGCAATCGCCTTTTGCCCAACCGAGACCAACGCAGTTTTGCCTTTGGGCAAGTAAACATCAACCCGACTACCAAATCGAATAAGCCCATAACGCTCACCAACCCCAATGGCATCTCCTTGGTTGGCAAAACATAAAATCCGCCGGGCAATCAAACCAGCAATTTGAACAACCCCAATTTTATTGCCATTAGCATCAGCAATCACCACCCCATTACGCTCATTATCTTCACTGGCCTTATCAAGCACCGCGTTTAAAAACAAGCCTGGCGTATAAACGATTTCTTCGATCTCACCAGCAATTGGCGCGCGTTGAATATGCACATCAAAAATAGAAAGAAAAGTCGAGACACGCACCAACGGCTCATCACCCAAATCAAGCTCTTTGGGCGGCAAAACTTCCTCCACCGCCGTGATCCGCCCATCTGCTGGGGCAATCACCAACCCATCGCGCGTTTGTGTCACCCGCTCAGGATCACGAAAGAAATAAACCACCCAAAGCGTAACGATAGCCAACAGCCACCCTAATGGTGCCCATAGCCAAAAGAAAAATAAGGTCAACAGTGCCGCTAACCCGACAAATTTGTGCCCATCTCTGTGCACAGGTACCAGCACCGTCTCCAAAGTATCCATAATACTGTTATGTTCTGCCACGTCTTGCCTCGTTTTTTTACCGTTATATTTTTTTGCGTTTCTTTGCATAAGACAGATCTATATACCTGAAACGCTTAATCCTAGTCGCCTGAAAACTTTTATCAAGCGTCCGCTTTGTCTTTTTGAGCTGCCTGTTGCTGCAACCACAGCCCAGCATACACACCGCCCTGGTCCACCAAGTCTGCATGCATGCCTCGTTCCACAATCTCCCCTTGGTCCAAAACCAAAATTTCATCTGCATGTGTCACAGTAGAAAGCCGATGTGCAATGACCAAACTGGTACGCTCCCGGCTAACCTGATCAAGCGCGCCTTGAATTTCTTTTTCCGTATAGCTGTCAAGCGCACTGGTGGCCTCATCAAGCATCATAATTGGCGGAGCTTTTAAAATGGTACGCGCAATCGCAACACGTTGTTTCTCACCGCCTGATAATTTCAAACCGCGCTCACCAACCATGGTGTCATAACCCTCAGGCAATTTTTGGATGAACCCATCAATCTGCGCCAATTTAGCCGCCTCATATACCTCTTCTTGAGACGCCTCAGGGCGCCCATAAGCAATGTTATAATAAAGCGTATCATTAAACAGCACTGTGTCTTGCGGCACCATACCAATGGCCGCCCGTAGGCTTTTTTGTGTGACTGTTGAAATATCTTGCCCGTCAATCAAAATCTTACCATCCATTACATCATAAAACCGAAACAGCGCCCGCGAAATGGTCGACTTACCCGCCCCCGATGGGCCTACAATCGCTGTCATCTTGCCAGCCGGCACTTTAAAGCTAACGCCCTTTAAGATCGGGCGAGCAGGGTCATAAGCAAAGCCCACATTATCAAAAACAATCTCGCCCTTACTAACCCTTAAAGGCTTTGCATCAGACCCATCAACAATTTCAGGATATTGATCGAGCAAGGAAAACATATTTTCCAAATCCACCAACCCTTGGCGAATTTCACGGTAAACCATGCCTAAAAAATTCAGCGGAATTTGCAATTGAATAAGCAGCGCATTGACCATAACAAAATCACCCAAAGTCAACTGCTTATTGGCCACATCATTAGCTGCCATGAGCATCACAACCGTTAGCCCAATTGTAAAGATCGCAGCCTGGCCCGCATTAAGCACACCAAGGGACGTAAAAGTGCGAATGGCTGCCCGTTCATAACCCGCCATCACCTTGTCATAGCGCGTGGCTTCTAACTCTTCATTGCCAAAATATTTGATGGTTTCATAATTTAGCAAACTATCAACCGCTTTAGAGCCCGCCTCATTATCGGACAGATTCATATCCCGGCGAATAACAATACGCCAATCACTGGCCTTTTTGGTGAAATAAAGATAAACCGTAACTGTAATCAGTAATACCAACAAATAGGGCCATCCAAACATCACCGCAAAAATGCTAAACACCAAAACCAATTCCAAAAGAGTTGGGATAAATTGCAACACCCCCATACGAATGATCAACTCAATCGCAGTATTGGCCCGCGAGACCACCCGGTTTAATTCCCCCGTGCGACGCTCCATATGAAAACGCAATGACAAATTGTGCAAATGAGAAAAAGTGGCAACCGATAACGCGCGCACCGCATTTTGCCCAACGCTAATAAACAACCCATCCCGCAACGCATTAAACACTATCATCATGATCCGGCCCATGCCGTACGCCACAATCAGCATCACCGGCACAAGCCCCAAAGCAAGCATAGCAGAAGAGCTAGAAAGCCCATCAAGTTCATTCACAGCCGCTTTATAAGCAAAGGGAACGGAAACGGTAATGAATTTGGCCGCAATCAAAGCAAGAAAGGCCAACACCACTTTAAGACGCAAATCAAACCGATCTTTAGGCCAAGCAAAAGG
>JANQQH010000129.1 GCA_028285025.1 Hyphomicrobiaceae bacterium
CAGTTTAAAAGCGGAAGATTTTGCCGGAATTATTGCAGCCTACGCCTAGCTGATATATGGTGCACTCTTGCCTTCATTTTTAAAAGGCAAGAGTGGTGACCATTTGCGGGTGTTGGGGCTATTAATTTTATGGTTTTGTCTAATAAAGTGTACACGCATTTTTTCTTTAAAATTATTGTTTTAAGCGTTTTGTCCTTTGGGACTAGCTGCCTTTTTGTATCTCCTTTGTTGGCCGCCAAATTAAGCAAAGAGGAATGTAAAACCCTTTCTAATCAGCTAAAAGAGCTTAAAAAACAGCCTGCAGTGAAAAATATGGCGAAAGGTTTTGAATGGGTCAAAGCCAATATGGCGCCGGAAGAATTGGGCCCCATCAGAGCCTATCTTGAACTGGAGGAAACGCTTAAATTTAGGTGCCGATATAAAGGCAAAAACAAAGCAAAAAAAAGTGTTGTTAAACCAGAGACAAAAAAAGCGGCTGGAAAGTCAAAACACCCCCCTTTACCGGTTAAAAAGAGAAAACCAGTCCCCAAAAAAAAACAAAAAAATTATCAAAAAGCAGGTGAAAAAAACCTCTAATGTGGGTTCGGGCAATTTTTTAGAGGAATTTTTTAACAGTGCTCTGCCGCCTGAAGCAGAAAAGAAATAAGAAAATAGCGTTCATTTGGTAATTCAGACTGATTTTGCTTGATTGAAACGGTCATTTTGAGTATTGATTGCCCTCATATTGACAAAAGACCCCTCCAAACAAATGATTTGGACGTGAGTTGGTCTTAGTGTCCTCTCTTTAAAAGGATTGATTATGGCGACCATATTGCTGGTTATTCATGTGGCTATTTGCCTTGCACTTATTATCTGTGTGTTGTTGCAACGCTCTGAAGGTGGTGCGCTTGGCATTGGTGGAGGGGGAGGCATGATGTCTGGGCGCGGCACAGCCAACCTTATGACCAGAACCACCGCTGTTTTAGCGGCAGCCTTTTTTCTTACCAGCATTGCTTTAACCATTTTAGCGCGTGGTCCTGCCAGTACTGAGTCTAAAATTGATTCAATTAAGGTTGAAGGTACAAAAGAGCCTGGAAAAGTGATTGATGACATCGCGCCGGTCGCGCCTGAGACGAAAACAGACGGTCCGGTGGTTCCAACGCCGTAAGATTTGGGTGTTTTTTTACTCTTTACTTTTTAGGGCGGCGTTTGTTTATGAGGCCTTGTGCAAAATAATTGTTCGCAACCTAATTTTTTTATTCGAATCAACCATTAAACATGTAATTGTCTAGGCCCATGGCGCGTTATATTTTCATTACTGGCGGCGTGGTATCTTCCCTTGGTAAAGGGTTGGCTTCAGCGGCCCTTGGAGCCCTTTTGCAAGAGCGAGGCTATAAAGTCCGTTTGCAGAAGCTTGACCCTTATCTCAATGTTGATCCTGGCACGATGAGCCCCTATCAGCACGGTGAAGTTTTTGTTACCGATGATGGGGCCGAGACTGATTTGGATCTTGGTCACTATGAACGGTTCACTGGTGTGCCGTGTCGCCAAGAAGATAATATCACCACGGGCCGCATTTACCAAAATATTTTAAGCGCTGAGCGGCGCGGGGATTATTTGGGCGCGACTGTGCAAGTTATTCCCCATGTTACCGATGCGATTAAAAACTTTGTAGTTGATGGTAATGACGATATTGATTTTGTGCTGTGTGAAATTGGCGGCACTGTGGGTGATATTGAAGGTTTGCCGTTTTTTGAAGCCATTCGACAATTGCGTAATGATTTGCCGCAAGGCGATAGCATTTTTATTCACCTCACGCTCATTCCTTTTATTCCCAGCGCTGGCGAGCTGAAAACCAAGCCGACACAGCATTCAGTGAAAGAGCTGCGCTCTATTGGTATTCAACCTGATATTTTATTATGCCGGTGTGATCGCGAAGTGCCCCAAGACGAGCGACGCAAAATTGCTTTGTTTTGTAATGTGCGTGAAGAGGCGGTTATTCAAGCACTTGATGTTTCCAGCATTTATGATGTGCCCAAGGCCTATCATGAAGAGGGGCTAGACAAGCAGGTATTAAAATCATTTGGCTTGGAAGATGAGCCGGCACCTTCATTGGCGCGCTGGGAGAAAATTTCGCGCCGCATTCATAACCCTGAAGGTAAGGTCAACATTGCTATTGTTGGTAAATATACCGGTTTGAAAGACGCTTATAAATCCTTAAATGAAGCGCTTGTTCATGGTGGGATTGATAACAAAGCTCATGTGAATATTGAATGGATCGACAGCGAAATTTTTGAATCGGAAGACCCAACCCCTTATTTAGACGGGGTGCATGGGATCCTGGTGCCAGGTGGGTTTGGCAATCGCGGTATTGAGGGTAAAATTTCTGCTGCCACTTTTGCGCGCAGCCATAATGTGCCTTATCTTGGCATTTGCTTGGGTATGCAGATGGCTGTTGTTGAGTTTGCGCGTCATGTAGCGGGTTTAAAGGGGGCTGGCTCAAGTGAGTTTGGAGACCCAGAGATTCCGCTTGTTGGCCTTATGACTGAATGGGACAAGCAGGGTAACAAAGTCACCCGTGATAAGAATGCGGACTTAGGTGGCACCATGCGTTTGGGTGCTTATGAAGCCAAATTGCATTCAGGCAGTCTGGCTCATGAGATATACCACGCCGATCATATTTTTGAGCGGCATCGTCATCGCTATGAAGTGAATATGAAGTATCGCGGCGAGCTTGAAGAGGCTGGTATGCAGTTTTCAGGGGTTTCGCCTGATGGGCTGTTGCCGGAAATTGTTGAGATTAAAGGGCACCCTTGGTTTGTCGGCGTTCAATTTCACCCTGAACTGAAATCACGCCCATTTGAGCCCCATCCTCTTTTTAGTGCTTTTATCGCGGCAGCGTTGAAGCAAAGCAGATTGGTTTAAAATACGCCTCATTTAACAAAGGGATAATCTTTGCCCGTGTGTCTTTGCTATATCTATGCTACACCTGTAAATATCTATGGTGTACATTTATATAAAAGAGCAGGAGACTTTAGATGACAACCTTGAAATCTATAACAACAGACTGTTTTAAAGTCATATGTCTCTGTTTATGCACAATTGTGGCAAGTCAAATAATGATTAGCCCTGTGTTGGCTGAGCAACCTTTTAGTAAATCTTATTCTATTGCTGGGCAGCCTGTTATTTTAAGTTTGCCTAAGGGCTATTGTCCTATGGATGAAAGCAATCTGAGTGACAAAAGATTGATTGATGCTGTCAAATTGAGCGTTAAAGGGGCCAACCAAGTTATAATGCAATATGCCGATTGCCAAGAATTAAAAGATTGGCGTAGCGGCAAACAAAGATTTCTAAATAATTTTGGTAGCTATCAAACCTCTTTGAGATTTATAAATGTAAATATGAAGGGACGGGAAGCGGCAACGGTTAAAGAAATTTGCAATGTCTTTAAAAAACAAAGCAAAGAATTGATGGACAAGGTTAAACCTGACATTGATAAACGGATTGAAAATGCTTTTGATAATATCAAAATGAATGAAATGAAGCTACTTGGTGTTAGCCATGAAGACAGCACGGTTTGCATTACGGCCACTTTCCAGCGATTGCAAACAGAAAACAAAACTAGCAAAGATCAAATGAACATAAGTGCTGTTAATGTGTTGAATGGACGGCTCATGTTCTCTTACCTTTATACGCCTTATAAAGGTGAAAAGGTCATTGAAAGATACACCAAAACGATGGTTGGTTTAAATAATGTCAACCAGCTTAAGAACAACCAAAAATAATCAATTAAAAATTTTATGCAGCCGCTTTCAAAAGTCAACATTGCTGGCCACCCCATTGGTCAGCAAAGCGGATTGGTTTAAGCTTAATGCAACAAACATCAATAAAGTTTACCTATTGAGCATCTTTGTTATACCAGAACAAATAATTTATGCTAAATAGGCTGCCATAAGAAGTGAATAAACAAGAGCGCCTTGTAAAAAGGAACGTTCAGAAGCGTAGGAGACCGACCGATGGGGTCTAGTAAAAGAACATTGTTATTTTTAAAATTCTTGATTGTCAGCCTGGTGATGACTTGCTGTTTGGCACATTATAGTTTGTTGCGAGCTGAAACAGTTGCAAGCAAGTCCTTTATGATTTCAGATAAGCCTGTTGCTTTAGTGTTACCTAAAAATTACTGTGTTTTGGATGAAAAACAGTCCTCTGACAAAAACCTAATTGATAGTGTTCAAAAAAGTGTAAAAGACGTCAATGAATTATTGGTCTTATTTGCTGATTGTCAGGAGCTTAAAAATTGGCGTTCTGGCAAACAAAAATACTTGAACAATCTTGGTAATTATCAGACGTCTTTAAAGTTCAAAAAAACCGATATGACAGGGCGTGAAGCTGAGACGATTAAAGAGATTTGCACCTTATTTAAAAAACGTAGTGAAACTTTGATGGATGATATTAAACCTGAAATTGATCGACGGATTAAAGAAGGGTTAAAGAATGTTGAGATTAATAAAATGAAAATGATTGGTGTCATTCATGAAGATGCTTCCATTTGCGTAACGGCTGCGTTCCAACGGTTGAAAACTGAAAGTGGCACAATAAAAGAACAACTGAATATAAATGGTGTGAATGTTTTAAATGGGCGGCTTATTCTTAGCCATCTCTATACACCTTATCGTGATGATCAAGCTGTTTTTGATCAATTGAAGGCCTTGATGCTGGGTCTTAATAAAGACAATCAGCACGCCAATAAAAAACCCAAAAAATAAAAAGTGTTATATGAAGCCCGACTCAAAAGTAGCTATAGGTGGTCAAACAGTTAGCCAAGAGTTGCCGTTTCATCTTTTTGCTGGGCCGTGCCAATTGGAAAGCCGTAACCATGGGCTTGAAATGGCACAGGCCCTCAAAGAGATTTGTACCAAGCTTGGTGTTGGACTGACATTTAAAGCTTCTTTTGACAAAGCCAACCGAACCAGCGCGCAAGGAAAACGGGGCCTGGGGCTTGACAAGAGCCTGGCTGTTTTCGCTGAGATTAAAGAAACTCTTGGTCTTAGCCTTTTAACTGATGTGCATGAAAACATACAATGCGCCCCAGTGGGGGAAGTGGTGGATGTGTTGCAAATCCCAGCCTTTTTATGTCGCCAGACAGATTTGTTGTTAGCCGCCGGTCAAACAGGCAAAGTGGTGAAAATTAAAAAGGGTCAGTTTTTAGCGCCGTGGGATATGAAAAATGTGGTTGATAAAGTGCTCTCAACCGGCAATCAAAATATCCTTTTAACCGAGCGCGGCGCTAGCTTTGGCTATAATACACTGGTGACAGATTTTCGTGGGTTACCCATAATGGCGCAAACCGGTTGCCCGGTGGTGTTTGATGCTACTCATTCAGTGCAACAACCTGGTGGGCAGGGCACATCAAGCGGGGGGCAACGAGAATTTGTGCCTGTATTGGCAAAGGCTGCTGTGGCGGTTGGTGTTGCCGGCTTGTTTATTGAGACCCATAATGATCCTGATAAGGCCCCGTCTGATGGACCAAACATGATGCCTTTAAATGAAATGGAATGCCTACTTACCCAGCTGCAAGCAATTGATGGTTTGGTTAAAGCTGAAGCATAATCTTTTTAATTTAAAGCAGGTGGGGCTTGCAAAGCTGATTGTTCCCAATCCCAGCGCCATAAATTGTTGGGACGAATATGAGTGCCGCCTAGATGATAATCTATCTCGTTATGGTCTGCGTGGTCGGCGGTGCCGGTTAAAATTTCTTGACCTAAATCGGTTAAGGTTAGTTGTGATTGTATGAAGCTTTTTCTGGTTTCGCTGTCTTGAAAAACTTGCATTGAAGAGCCAAAGGGCAAGCCTTCAATTAGAGGGGCTGAGCAAAATTGTAATTTTGATAGCACTTCAAAAAAGCCCAAGTCACCCCAAAACTGGGCTTCTTCCATAGCTTGGCAACGGCCAAACAACATGCCGGGCTTGTTGATGCCGCGGCTAAGGGAATAGAGTATTTGTCGCTGTGTGCGTGACAAGCCATCAGGGCCGGGCAATTCTTCTAACAACCTGGTTAAAGCTTGTCTCAAAAACGGGAAGCCAGCTGGTTTTAAGGTGATAAACTCAGCTAGTTTTTCTGGGGTTTCATGAGACACAGTTTGCCAGGCCAAATCGGCAATGGCCATCATCTGCTCACCAACAGGTTGGGACAGGCTTTCCAGTTTTAATATGGTGTTAGGTTGTTGCATGCCTAAATAGGTTTCAGCTTGCACCAAAAACACCTTGTCGAACCGCTTGAGGTGATAGAGGCGGGTTAGAATTTCTATTAATTGGAGTTGATCATATAGATCATGTTCAAACCACAACTCGATGGCGTCGTATACTTTATGGTTTTCAAGCAAGCGATCGCGGGTTTGATAGGTTTGTTCTAGAGCCTCTTGCTGCTCGACTTTGCGTCCTGCCCAATATGTGGCGCGCAAGGAGCGAAAATTGGCTTGCTCTTCTTGTGCGCTTATGGGGCCAATGGGGCCTTCATGCAAACTGTCACGCCAGGGGAAAATGTGGCCTTGTTTGCCCGCTGCGGTTAACAAGTCTGCAGCAGTGTCACCATTGGTGAGGATGAGAGACGACATAATGGACCCCTTGAAAGATTAGATTTAACCGCGTCCGCGGTAGGTGGGAACGTTTTGATCTGGCAACCAGATATTGTCTGGCAAGGTGCCGGTTTGCCAAAACACATCAATAGGAATGCCGCCGCGAGGATACCAATAGCCGCCGATGCGCAAAAAGGCTGGCTCTAGCAATTCAGCTAACCGTTTGCCAATCGCCACGGTGCAATCTTCATGAAAGGCACCGTGATTGCGAAACGAGCCTAAATAGAGTTTCAAAGATTTGGATTCCACAAGCCATTGTCCGGGCACATAATCGATCATCAAGTGGGCAAAGTCTGGTTGGCCGGTCACGGGGCATAAAGAGGTAAATTCCGGGCAAGTAAAGCGGGCAACATAAGGGCTGTCAGGGTGTGGGTTGGGCACACGGTCTAACGTTGCTTCCTCAGGTGAGGAAGCGATTTCAGATTGTCCCCCTAATTGGGTCACGTGCTGTTCAATATCACTCATGATTTTTTGTGTTGTGATCCTCTGTAAATACAGCCTTCGCCACAACTATCACGCATCACCGCCACTTCATAGAGGCCGGGCAAAGTTTCATCAAGTTGCTCCCAAATCCATAGTGCCAGATGTTCTAAAGTTGGCCATTGCAACCCTTCTACATCTTCATTCAAGAAGCGATGATCAAGTTTTTCGCGCACATCTTTTAAAGCCTCTTCAATATTGCCTAAATGGAAAATCAGCCCTGTATCGGTCTGGGGTAGCCCATCAAGTGTCACTTTGACCCGGAATGAATGGCCGTGAATACGGGCATTGGGGCTGTCTGGTGCGGCAGAGGGGAGAAAGTGGGCCGCTTCAAAGGTAAATTCTTTAAATATCTGCATAAAATTTATGTCGTTAATTAACTGGGGCTTGAGCCTTAAGGTATGTTGAGAATTTTATGGTTTTGCAAGCTTAGTTTCCAACTGGGATTGGCTTTACAATAAGCAATTGTTTCTTGTGTGCTCTGATCAATAGCCGGGCCATCCATCGGTTGCAAATAAAAATGTTCAAAGCGCCAGGTCAAAAAATTTGATAGGTCCATGCCCGATTGTCCAAAAACGACTTTTAATTCATTACCTTGTTGTTGGATGATTTCAGAGCCTGCTTTTGGGCTCACGCAAATCCAGTCAAAGCCAGCTGGTGCTTTTATGGTGCCATTGGTTTCAACAGCAACATAAAATCCTTGAGCTTTAAATGCTTCAATCAAAGGCTCATCAACTTGCAGCAAAGGCTCACCGCCGGTACAAATCACCATTAAGGGTAAGTTGCTTTGATATTGCTTAATGTTGGCAATCTCGGTTGCCTTTGAAGCGAGTTCATCGGCTGATTTAAATTTGCCACCGTTTAGCCCATTAATGCCAACAAAATCAGTATCACAAAACTGGCATGTTGCGCTTTCACGGCTTTCTTCCAGACCATTCCATAAATTACAGCCGGCAAAACGCACAAAAACTGCCGGGCGCCCACTATGGGCACCTTCGCCTTGTAAACTGTAAAAAATTTCTTTGACTGAATACATGAATTCGTTTCGATCAATTTGCGTCTTGCCAGATTTGATAACCTTTGCGGCGCAAATCACAAGCCGGACATGCCCCGCAACCATAGCCCCAATCATGCAGCTCATCGCGCACACCTTGATAACAGGTGTGGCTGTATTGGCGGATAATGTCTATCAATGGTTCATCTCCAAGCTCGTAGGCCAATTGCCAACTTTGGGCCTTTGAGCTGAGCATTAAAGGTGTGAGTATTTCAAAATCTGTTTCCATGCCAAGATTCAAAGTGCGATTTAGATGTTGTATGGTTTTTTGTCGGCAATCAGGATAGCCAGCATAATCGGTTTCACACATGCCGCCAACCAACACGCCTAAGTCTCGGTTATAGCCAATTACCGCTGCGTAATGAAAGAAGAACAAATTTCGCCCTGGTACAAATGTTGTTGGCAATCCGGTTTCGCCAACAGTGATATCTTGGGTTTTATCAGTAAGGGCAGATGAGGAGAGGCTTGAAAAGGTTGACAGGTCTAAAACCCGATCTTGCCCAAGCTTTGTTGCCCAGTTTGGAAAGTTTTGTTTTAATTCATTAAGCACCTTAAGCCGACAGGTAAGCTCAATTGCATTGCGTTGCCCATAATCAAAGCCAATCGTTTCAACATAATAAAATCTATCAAGCGCATAGGCCAAACAGGTGGTTGAATCTTGACCACCAGAAAACAATACCAAAGCGCGGCTTTTGCTTAATCGTTTGACATTAGACATAAGGGTGCCTTTAAAACTGAAATCTTAGGTTTTTAAACCTTCCCTTTTTATAGAGTTTATCCCACCCAAAACCAGCCAAAAGAGAGGGCTGAAAAGCCCTAACATGCAAAGCAAGGGAGTAAAAGTAGCAAAATAAGAGTTTTTTTATACAAATGCCCTTTTCCTTGCCCCACAAGTAGGTTACAACCCGGCCCATAAACGAAATGATTTCATAAGCACTCGCTATAGAAAGGCAAGTTTCATGACGGCTATTGTCGATATCATAGGTCGCGAAATTATGGATAGCCGGGGCAACCCGACCATAGAAGTCGATGTGGTTTTAGAAGACGGGTCTGGCGGGCGCGCGGCTGTTCCTTCTGGCGCTTCAACCGGGGCGCATGAAGCCCATGAGCTTAGAGATGGCGGAGATCGCTATATGGGCAAGGGCGTTTTAAAGGCCGTTGACAGTGTGAATGGCGAGATTTTTGATTGTTTGCAGGGGCTAGAGGCTGAAGATCAACGCCGTATTGATGCGGTGTTATGTGAATTGGATGGGACTGAAAATAAAAGCCGCCTTGGCGCGAACGCTCTTCTTGGGACCTCTTTGGCTGTTTCAAAAGCAGCGGCACAAGCTGCCAACTTGCCGCTTTATCGTTATTTGGGCGGTGCTGGGGCGCATGTTTTGCCCGTTCCTATGATGAATATCATCAATGGCGGGGAACATGCGGATAACCCAATTGATATTCAAGAATTTATGATTATGCCGGTTTCAGCGGCCAACATAGCTGATGCGGTACGTATGGGCGCTGAAGTGTTCCATACTTTGAAAAAACAACTGCAAGGGGCTGGCCATAACACCAATGTTGGTGATGAGGGCGGCTTTGCACCCGGGCTTGCTTCATCTGAGGAGGCTTTGGAATTTATTATCAAGGCCATTGAGGCGGCTGGATATAAAGCTGGTCAGGATATTTTTATCGCGCTGGATGCAGCTTCAACTGAGTTTTACAAAGATGGTAAGTATCATCTTGAAGGGGAAGGCAAGACGCTTGATGCTGATGGTATGATTGCTTATTACGAAAACCTGATCAGTAAATTCCCGATTGTTTCGATTGAAGATGGTCTTGCTGAAGATGATTGGGACGGCTGGAAAGCCCTAACTCAAGCCTTGGGCCATAAATGCCAATTGGTTGGCGATGATTTGTTTGTGACCAATCCGGCGCGGTTGAATGAGGGTATTGAAAAGGGCACTGGCAATTCCATTTTGGTCAAAGTCAACCAAATCGGTACGCTAACTGAAACATTGGAAGCCGTGCAAATGGCACAGCGGGCGAATATGACGGCTGTTATTTCTCACCGTTCTGGGGAAACAGAGGACAGTACGATTGCTGATTTGGCCGTGGCCACTAATGCGGGGCAAATTAAAACCGGGTCTTTGGCGCGCTCTGATCGGTTGGCGAAATACAATCAGCTCATTCGTATTGAAGAGGGCTTAGGGCAAATGGGTGTTTATGCTGGAAAATCGGTTTTGCCTGTTGGTTATGAAGGTTGATGGCATTCCTTTGCCAGCCAAACTTATAAGTTTTTAGGGCTAATGACTCAAAAAAGGCGCAAAACCTGAAGTTTTGCGCCTTTCCTGTGTTAATGAGAGGAACAAACCTGATACCTAATTATTCAGCGGGTTTTTCCTTACAATATTTGCACTCTTCATCCCAGATTTCTCCTTCTGGGCAAGTCTCATTTTCTTTAACAATCGTTTTCTGGCCCTTAGCAGTTTTTTCTGCTGCACCAGTAAAAGAAAGCGGGCCAAAAGCACCCAGCATAAAAGTGCTAAGAGCTATTGTTAATGCAACTTTCTTTAAAACATTCGTCATATAGTGTCTCCTGATAGGTAAATTATCATGGCCTCGTGTCATGACAAAAACCATTTAAATTTAACTTTTTGTCATGAATTCGCTTAAAAAAAGGAAAGAAATGGTAAATTATATAATATTATATTA
>JANQQH010000134.1 GCA_028285025.1 Hyphomicrobiaceae bacterium
CTTGAACAGCCCAATATTATGGTGCTCGGAGAGCACCAAACAGCCCGTCAATTAACCAAAGACTTTAAAACATTTCGTGACATAGGTGAATTACAAGGCATTTTGATGGCAGGCCCACGGGCCAAACGAAACTTGAAAGGCCCTGTGGTAGTGGTTGTTCACTCTTTAAAAGCCTGGAATGAGGGTTTTGAATTGTTAAGAGGCTATTTAGGTATGGCCAGTGAAGTCATTTTATATTGTCTTGCCGATGTTATGCCTCACGCCCCGAAAATTGTCAGCTCACTTGAAGATGAATTTGATGGAGAGATTGAGGTTGAACTGTTAAAGCGGTGCGACCAATCAAGGCTTTTATGGGCACTAGAACGCGTCAATCCTGGATTATTTTTTGCTTTGCCAGGCGCGCCTTATATTTCGACCGAAAAAGAAGTTGAGGCCTTGTTACGTTTATTACTGTGCCCAATTTTTGTTTGCCTTTAACTTAAATGGTGATTGCCAAACTGGTCAGGCTGAGAACACCCTGATATAAAAGGGTGCCTATATGCTACAATCTATCTTCCTCAAAAAGAGGCTAGATTGTATCATCAAGGCGCATTTTATTATTGTCGGCTTTGAAGAGATTTATTTATGACCAATCCATGGCGTGCAGTTTGTCTGACACTATTTCCAGATCTTTTTCCAGGCCCGCTTGGTATAAGTGTGACGGGCGCAGCTTTGCAAAAAGGTTTGTGGGAATTAAAGACCCTTAATTTTCGAGATTTTACCAATGATAAGCATCGCAGTGTTGATGATAGCCCGGCAGGCGGTGGGGCTGGCATGGTGATGCGGCCTGACGTGGCAGCCAGAACGATTGATGCTGCCCTTGATCTTGCCCCGCACGCACGCCCAATTTATATGTCCCCACGCGGAAAACCCTTTAATCAAGCTATGGCAAAAGAATTGAGCCAAAGCCAAGGCTTAATTTTACTGTGTGGGCGTTTTGAAGGGGTTGATGAGCGTGTAATTAAGGCCAGGAGGTTACAAGAAGTCTCAATTGGCGATTTTGTCATGACCGGGGGAGAAATGGCGGCCATGTGTTTGTTGGATGCTGTAGTGCGATTGCGCTCAGGAGTGGTTGGTTCTGCTGAAAGTTTACAAGAAGAAAGCTTCGAGCAAGGCCTTTTAGAGCACCCACATTACACCCGCCCTCGCGAATTTGAAGGGCAACCGATCCCAGAAGTTTTGCTCGCAGGCAACCATGAACATATTCGGCAATGGCGCAAGGAGCGCGCAAAACAGATCACAAAAGAGCGAAGGCCTGATTTATGGAATATATACAAAAAGGCCCACGCCAGTTAAGCTTCTTACAAAGATTAAGAACGGTTACTATTCTGGTAACCGGGGCTTTATCAGGGCGTTGATATGTTAGTGTTTTATGGATTTCTTCCATAGGGCTGTGGTGCAGGCAATTAAGAAACTGACTTCAAAGAACAACTGAAGTTGATGTTCAAACGCTATGTCAAACAAGAGTGTTGAAGACTTAGCAATGAGAAACAGTATGACAGAAAATGTCAAAAGGGTTGCACAACAAGCGATTGTCATTTTTGAAAAACAAAATTGTGAGGGCATCAAATAACTTGGCGTAGGTGTCAGCTTTGAGTGGTCCATAGGATGTGTGATCTCTGTAGGTATCAAATCGTTGTATGCTATGTTTATAACAACGATGACTTTCGGATTTTTTAAGCTCGTAGAGAAAATCGGACTAAAATTTTATTTAATTCTTCTCGATGATGGCAAGGGAATAACAGGACTTGGCATCAGAACAGCGGGAAAATAACGGTTTTTTGACTTATTTGGGGATTTTTAAGTGATATAAGAGCCAGATTCTTTCGTCTATGGATCCATTGACTTGCGCCTTTTCACCTCCTATCACCCTTAGCAAGAAAATTATTTATTTTGAGCTAAAATAAATAATTTTAATGTTAAGCGCTTGAAAAAGCAGATGAGCATTATAGATCAAAGCCAATGACAATAGATGATGTGCAGGGAAAAATAATATGTCGACCAAAGATCTTTATGAAGTTGGTGAAATTCCACCTCTCGGCCATGTGCCGGAAAAGATGTACGCCTGGGCCATTCGCAAAGAGCGTGAAGGAGAACCAGATAAGGCAATGCAGGTTGAAGCCGTTCCAACGTGGGACTTGGCCCCCAAAGATGTGCTGGTTTTGAATATGGCTGCTGGCGTCAATTATAATGGGGTTTGGGCCTCACGCGGTGTGCCGGTCTCCATGTTTGATGTGCATGGGAATGATTTTCATGTGGCCGGATCTGATGCCTCAGGCGTTGTATGGGCGGTTGGCTCTGATGTCACAAACTGGAAGGTGGGTGATGAGGTTGTTATTCACTGTAATATGACCGGCGGCGATGATGAGGAATGTAATGGCGGAGATCCGATGTACTCGACCTCACAAAAGATCTGGGGGTATGAAACACCTGATGGCTCTTTTGCTCAGTTTTCACGTGTTCAGGCCCAACAGTTAATGCTGCGCCCGCAACACCTGACCTGGGAAGAAGCGGCTTGTTATACACTTACCCTGGCAACAGCCTATCGGATGCTTTTTGGTCATATGCCGCATGAAGTCAAACCGGGACAAAATGTACTTGTTTGGGGCGCCTCTGGTGGACTTGGTGTTTTTGCTGTGCAATTGATTAAAGCAGCCGGCGCCAATGCTATCGGCATTATCTCTGATGAAACGAAGCGCGATTATGTGATGGATCTAGGCGCCAAGGGTGTTCTCAACCGTAAAGATTTTAATTGTTGGGGCCAGCTTCCCACTGTCAATAGCGATGAGTATAAAACTTGGTTTGGCCAAGCGCGTAAATTTGGTAAAGCAATTTGGGACATCACCGGCAAAGGCAATAATGTTGATATGGTGTTTGAACACCCTGGTGAGGCCACGTTCCCGGTTTCAACATTTGTGGTGAAACGCGGCGGAATGGTTGTCTTTTGTGCTGGCACCACTGGCTTTAACCTAACAATGGATGCCCGTTATGTATGGATGCACCAAAAGCGTATCCAGGGGTCTCACTTTGCTCATTTAAAACAAGCAGCAAGCGCAAACCGACTTGTGATTGAAGGGCATGTGAAACCTTGCATGTCAGAGCTGTTTGAGTGGGACCGCATTCCTCAAGCTCATATGAAAATGATGAATAATCAGCATGCACCAGGCAATATGGCCTGCCTTGTAGGCGCCAAACGGCCTGGCATGAAAACGTTAGAAGAAGCACGTCAAGCTTAAAGATTATTGTTTTTATGCAAGTTTTCCCACCCCAGCCTGGCAACAGGCTGGGTTTTTTATTTATTTGCATTGGATTAGCGTTACAAATTAACCATTTAGTTTTTGCCATGATCTCATCAAGAATTTGCCGTAAATTATTCTTTGTCGTCTTCTCAATTCGTCAACCATTGGTCAGTTATTATGGTTTTGGGGATTTACTTTTGAAGCTTGGGTCTGTTATTTGCTATCAGTTTAGTTAACTCTCTTGAGGGCGTTGTGTTTAGTTAAAGGGATCATGTGATGAGTTCTGATGAGAAAAAAATCGTTTCTTCAGTTGAAGATGTCATTTCAGCAGTGGCTGTTTTGCTCAATGATATCCGCTCAAATCCTGACCTTGAACAAGAGCAAAAAAAGATGGCGATGGAAAAGGTCGGCGCCGTTACAAATCATTTGAAAGATATTCACCAAGTTTTGTTTGTGAAAGAGATGGAACAGACGCAAAGCTTAGCTGATCCTCATGTCGTGACAAACTTATCCGACGCATTGTCCCAAGCTTTATATACAAAAACAGACCAACTTGATGAGCAAGATGATGGTGATGCCTCGTCAGAGTCTACCAAATTACGTTTGGTTGTCACACCTCATAAAAAGCCTGAAGAGGGGCAAGATGAGGAAGAAGAAACCGAACAACTTGCAAAAACACCCGATAATCTTACCCTAATCAAAGGGATTGAGGAACAAATCCAAGAACTGCTCAATGAGCAAGAGATTTTTCATTTTGAAGAAATTGCCGCCTTTAAAGAGGCAGATGTGGTCCGCATCTCAAATTTACTGGAAGACCCGTTTCGCGTCGCTCGAGAAAATTGGATAGAGCAAGCCGCATTGTTAGCCAAAGATGTGCAAACCAAATATTCGCTTACTCTTGAAGAGCAACAAGGGT
This sequence comes from Hyphomicrobiaceae bacterium, assembly GCA_028285025.1. Taxonomy (GTDB): domain Bacteria; phylum Pseudomonadota; class Alphaproteobacteria; order Rhizobiales; family HXMU1428-3; genus HXMU1428-3. Next base: position 4,195 of record JANQQH010000134.1, read on the forward strand.
TTGATCGCCTTTCTTGGGTGTCTGCTTATAACTGGCAAGAGGCTGAGTTTGAAGAAGATCTAGATAATGAAGTGGATAATGAAAATGAAATTATTGACGACGAGCCACCAACAGTTACTAGCGATGAAGCTCAAGCTGCAATCAATCATGATCTCGTTTTAAAAGAAAAAGCCTTGCTAGAGGCCGAGTTGGCCTCGCTACGTAAACAACTGTCAGCCCAGACCAAGCAAGCAACTGAGCATCAAGCCGATGCAGACCATCTTGAAGAACCGTATGAAGAACCTCAAGAAGCATTTGATGAAAACGTTACATTATCTCCGCGTCTGCAAAAAGTATTTGAAGAGCCTGGTACAGAGCAAGAAGAAGAAATATCTCAAGAAAGCTCGGAATTTCATACTGAGCCTGAACAGGGGCAAGACGGGGCAATGTGGCATGAAGAGGTTTCTCTTGCCCCAGACTATGTGCCCCCCATCGTTGAAGAAGAGGAAAGCCCTGCTGCTAATGTCGAAGAAAGCCAATTTGATGAACCAGTCTCCTTTGATGACCAGGAAACTGAAATGCCCGCTGACTTCATTGAAGATGGTGATATTACATTGCCGCATACCCGCAAACGCCAGGATGAGTATGTAAATAAAGTATATGCTGAGGCCAGTTTTTCAGAACAAAACCAAGACGGTGAGCAAGAAAGCTTTGAAGAGGCAGTCTCAGGTCCTAACCTACAAAAGGATTTATCCTCTTTGGCTGAAACCATCGATTTACCTGAAGAAAGACATGAGAGTGTAGAGCATTTTGCCTCCCAAGATATTCTGGACAGCGAAGAGCAAACACCACCCCATTTTGAGCCAGAGCCAGACGTACCACTCCAGCCCGATCAGCAAAAAGCGAGTATGCCACCCCCTATCCCAGTTATGAATGGCACGCCCCCTGTCCCACCACACGCCCGCCCCCCTTTTAGGAAAGCTGGTGCTCAAGAAGCCATGCAGAACCCAGCTTTACGG
>JANQQH010000170.1 GCA_028285025.1 Hyphomicrobiaceae bacterium
GGCCGGGGTATTTCAAACCAAATCAGGCAAAGATGTATTGGTGCTGCATGTGCTTGGCCGGGTGTTCATGCCTGAAATGGATTGCCCGTTTGCTGCCATTGAAAAAGAGATTTCGGCCAGCCCGCTCGGCGAAATGGTCGACGCGATCTTAATTGACTTTCATGCCGAGGCAACGTCAGAAAAACAGGCCATGGGCCACTTTGTTGATGGGCGCGCCTCTATGGTGGTTGGCAGCCACACCCATGTGCCGACCTCTGATGGCCGGGTGCTAGAAGGGGGCACAGCCTTTTTAACCGATGCCGGCATGTGCGGGTGCTATGACAGCGTCATCGGCATGGAAAAAGAAGAGCCTATGGAGCGCTTTGTCTCCCGCGTGCCGCGCGGGCGCTTTCAACCTAAAATAGGTGAGGCAACATTGGCTGGCTTTTGTGTCGAGATAGACGATAAAACCGGGTTGGCTGTTAAGGCAAAAGAATTGCGGCTCGGAGGACATTTGAGTCGGTCCGAGCCGCTATTTTGGGTCAGTTTTTAAGAAGGTCATTCATTCAAGATGAAAAATTCTGGGGTCGTTCATCTTTAATGAAACGCGACAGGCAACATGTATCTTAACAACGATACATGATGTGATCACATGTAAAAGGCAATCATTTGCATTCAGGCTTGAATACGATCCCTTTCAGCGCTGTGATACATTGAACATATTGGAATTGCTCCATATTGATATATGCTCAACAGTTCAGATCTTTCACAAATTTCCCCGTTTATTTTGCCAATCAGTTCGCATTGAAAGCTGTGTTCAATCAAATTGATTGGAAAGCAAACGCTTGTTTTGCTCATAATCTTAATGGCTTGGCTGAAATGGCAATGAATGATCAGTTCATCAGTGAGAAGAATCAGCTAAACCATGGAGTAATGATGCCGCCCACAAGGTTAACAAATAGTTAACGCCTCGGGTTTGAAGCCATAAACTGGCATGCTTTAACTTGGCTCTGGATTTTGCTCCAGGTGTCGCTTATAAAGCGTGCAATGAGATTTAATGAATAAACTATTCCTGGTAAGCACCATCAAACATCCATACTTGCCAGAGATAAAATAACGAATAGCGTGAAGAGGTTGAAAGAATGGCGGGCCATTCCAAATTCAAAAACATTATGCACCGCAAAGGGGCGCAAGATAAAAAACGGTCCAAGATTTTTTCCAAATTGGCCAAGGAAATCACCGTAGCGGCCAAAATGGGCACCCCAGATCCAGATATGAACCCGCGGCTGCGCACCGCCATTCAGGCGGCAAAAGCGCAAAACATGCCCAAAGACAATATTGAGCGTGCCGTTAAAAAATCTTTAGATGCAGGCGGCGAGAATTATGAAGAAGTTCGCTATGAAGGTTTTGGCGTTGCCGGTGTTGGTGTGATTGTCGAGGCGTTAACAGATAACCGCAATCGAACAGCGGGTGAAGTGCGCTCTATATTTTCAAAAAATGGCGGTAACCTTGGAGAGACCGGGGCGGTCTCGTTTGGCTTTGACCATGTTGGCGCCATTATCTATCCAGCCTCTGTTGCCAGTGAAGATGATATGCTGGAAGCGGCCATTGAAGCCGGCGCTGATGAGGTTGAATCAGATGATGATGAACATGCCCTTTATGTAGATAATGACAGCCTACATGAAGTGGCCCGCTCGCTAGAAGAAAAGTTTGGCGAGCCCAATTCAGCCCGTTTGATCTGGAAACCACAAACATCCATAGAACTTGATGATGAAAAGGGCGAAAAGTTTTTAAAAATGCTTGAAGCGCTTGAAGATCAAGATGATGTTCAAAATGTGTATGCCAATTTTGAAGTGTCAGATGCACTTTTAGAAAAGCTGGGTTAAGTTTTAAATTTGCTAAGACCAAGGTTTGTTTTGCGTTGGAAGAAAATGCCCTTTTGTAAGGGGAGCAAAATCTGAACGGGAAGGCGCATGATGAGCCAATTAGGGGCCAACAAAACCATACATATTTTGGGTGTTGACCCAGGCCTGCGGCGCATGGGCTGGGGCGTTATCAGCACTGATGGGGTGCGCTTGTGTTATGTGGCGGGCGGAACAATCACTTCAGATGCTAGCGAGCAGCTTTGTGATCGGTTGGCCATGCTTTATCACGGACTGCACAAAGTGATGAACCAGCACGGACCACACGAAGCAGCCGTGGAACAAACCTTCGTCAACAAAGATGCCAAAGCCACTTTAAAACTAGGCCAAGCACGCGGTGTTGCGCTGTTGGTCCCCTCTTTGTTTGGCTGTTCAGTAGCAGAATACGCCCCCAATATGGTGAAAAAATCTGTCACAGGTTCAGGCCATGCCGATAAAGCGCAAATTCGAGCGATGCTGAAAATTCTCTTGCCGCAAGCCAAGC
>JANQQH010000184.1 GCA_028285025.1 Hyphomicrobiaceae bacterium
ATCACGCCAATATAGCCATCCGCCCGGCTGATTTTTAAGTCCTCAAAGTTAGAACGATCAGCCCCGCTTTGGCCAGCTTTTAACGCAGCATTGGCCCCAGCAATCAACCCCTGCGCCCCGGCTTCTTCATAACCCGTCGTGCCATTGATCTGCCCAGCCAAAAACAAACCAGGCATCCGTTTCACTTCCAGAGACTGGCTTAATTCACGCGGATCAACATAATCATACTCAATCGCATACCCCGCTTGCGCAATCCGAACCTCTTCCAACCCCTTCATGCTCTTCAAAAACGCCTCCTGCACGCTCTCAGGCAGTGAGGTAGAAAGCCCATTGGGATAAATCAGCTCACTGGTAAGCCCTTCAGGCTCCAAAAACACCTGATGCGCGTTGCGTTCTTTAAACCGCACCACTTTATCTTCAATAGACGGGCAATAACGCGGCCCAACGCTTTCAATCTGCCCGGTATACATCGGCGCCAGGCTCAGATTATCTGCGATAATCTGATGCGTGTTCTCATTGGTATAGGTGATATGGCAGCTAATCTGCGGCACGCTAATCTCAGAATTGAGAAACGAAAACGGCTCTGGCGGCTCATCACCGGGCTGTTCTTCCAAAATATCCCAGTTGATGCTGTCCTTATAAAGCCGCGCCGGCGTCCCCGTTTTCAAACGCCCCATTTTAAGGCCCGTATCATAAAGCCGCTCAGCCAATTTAATCGCCGGCTTCTCCCCAATCCGCCCAGCCGGGGTGCGCTTTTCACCCTGATGAATAACCCCGCGCAAAAACGTGCCCGTCGTCAACACCACAGCACCGGCTCTCAGCTCACGCCCAGAAGCTGTCACAACGCCAACACAAACACCATCTTCCAGCAAAACATCATCAACAGGCTCACCGACAACAGTGAGATTGTCTTGGGCCAAAATCGCCTCTTGCATGGAGCGGCGATACAAAACCCGGTCTGCTTGCGCACGCGGCCCTTGCACAGCCGGCCCTTTAGAGCGGTTCAATACCCGAAACTGAATACCAGCCTGGTCAATCACACGCCCCATCAAGCCATCAAGCGCATCAATCTCACGCACCAAATGCCCTTTGCCAAGCCCGCCAATGGCTGGATTGCAAGACATCTCACCAATGGTCTCAAACTTATGGGTCACCAAACCCGTTCGTGCACCAAGCCGAGCAGCCGTAGCCGCAGCCTCAGTGCCTGCATGGCCACCACCAACAACAATGACATCAAAATCTTCCGGCATTTGTTCGCTCAAAGCCGTTCACCCTTAATCTGTAAATCAAACAACACTTATAACTGAGCCCTAGTTAATATCACATAGAGCCCAGACCAAAGTTTTTAAACCAACAGCTTTAATCTAAAACCATCGGTAACACCAGCAAAAGCAAAATATTAAACACTGTTTATTTTTGTAAAGCACTAAAGAGATTGTTTCACGTGAATCATTTTGATTTTAGGTAATCAATTTGAAAGCTAATTCTCATTTGAAAAATAAAAAATATCACTGATGATTTGGCTACAAAAATGTACTGACCTTTAATCCAGTCGGTATTAACTTAGAAATGTTTCACGTGAGTCAATAGTTTTGCAGAAAATAGGGCTCCCACCTCCTTGCACGTGTAAGCCTAAACTCTCTAAAACTTAGAGAGGTATTAATATACCACATTATCCCTTTCGCGTTTCACGTGAAACACAAATTACAAAACCACTGACTTGTAACTGAGACCGAACCCCAATTAGTTGCAATT